>NZ_JAPPTE010000040.1:0-12332 GCF_026719375.1 Citrobacter sp. W9
TACGTCGAACATTTCTGCGGGCTGGATTGCTATGAACGCTTCCAGGCACGCGCCAAGGCCGCGACAGAATCTGACATTGCACCTGTCCCTGGCGGTTCGCAGCCGTCAGATTGAGGCATACCCTAACCTGATGTCAGATGTTGAGCACAAACAACGTCAGAGTAGGGTATTAATTTATATTTATTGACACATTCAGCCAAGGGTAATAGATTTCATCCTGACATTTTTACCTTTGGAGGCATCTTGCAAGGTCAACGTATCGGCTACGTTCGCGTCAGCAGCTTCGACCAGAATCCTGATCGACAACTGGAACAAATAGAAGTCGGCAAGGTATTCACCGATAAGGCTTCAGGCAAGGACACACAACGTCCCGAACTTGAAAGGCTGCTGGCCTTCGTCCGCGAGGGCGACACCGTGGTGGTGCATAGCATGGACAGGTTGGCACGCAACCTTGATGACCTGCGCCGCATCGTCCAAGGGCTGACACAACGGGGCGTGCGCATGGAGTTCGTCAAAGAAGGGCTAACGTTCACCGGCGAGGACTCACCGATGGCCAATCTGATGCTGTCGGTCATGGGAGCCTTTGCTGAGTTCGAGCGCGCTCTGATCCGCGAACGTCAGCGCGAGGGAATCGTGCTGGCTAAGCAGCGCGGGGCCTACCGGGGACGAAAGAAATCGCTGAACAGCGAACAAATTGCCGAGTTGAAACGGCGAGTTGCGGCAGGCGACCAGAAAACCTTGGTGGCCCGTGACTTCGGCATCAGCCGCGAAACCTTGTACCAGTACCTGCGGGAAGACTGACCATGCCACGCCGCTCAATCCTGTCCGCCACCGAGCGCGAAAGTCTGCTGACACTGCCAGATGCCAAAGACGAACTGATACGGCACTACACGTTCAACGAAACCGACCTGTCGGTGATCCGTCAGCGTCGCGGCGCCGCGAATCGATTGGGCTTCGCCGTGCAGCTTTGCTACTTGCGATTCCCTGGCATCTTCTTGGGCGTCGATGATCCTCCATTTCTGCCCCTGCTGCGCATGGTGGCCGCACAACTCAAGGTGCCGGTGGAAAGCTGGAACCATTACGGCCAGCGCGAGCAGACACGGCGGGAGCACTTGGTCGAGCTGCAAACGGTGTTTGGATTCAAGCCCTTCACCATGAGTCATTACCGGCAAGCCGTGCATACATTGACCGAACTGGCCTTGCAAACAGACAAAGGCATTGTGCTGGCCAGCACCCTTGTTGAAAACCAGCGGCGGCAGAGCATCATCCTACCCGCCATGAATGCCATCGAGCGCGCAAGCGCCGAGGCCATTACCCGTGCCAACCGAAGCATCCATGCGGCATTGGCCGATTCCTTGATACCTGTCCATCGCCAGCGCCTGGACGAACTCCTCAAGCGCAAGGATGGTAGCAAAATGACGTGGCTAGCGTGGCTGCGCCAATCGCCCGCCAAGCCGAACTCGCGCCACATGCTTGAACACATCGAACGCCTCAAAGCCTGGCAGGCGCTTGACCTACCTGCTGGCATCGAACGGCAGGTACACCAAAACCGCTTGCTCAAGATCGCCCGCGAAGGCGGCCAGATGACGCCCGCCGACCTGGCCAAGTTCGAGTCGCAGCGGCGTCACGCCACCTTGGTAGCACTGGCCATCGAGGGCATGGCCACCGTCACTGATGAAATCATCGACCTTCACGACCGTATCATCGGCAAGCTGTTCAATGCGGCCAAGAACAAGCATCAACAGCAGTTCCAGGCTTCCGGCAAGGCGATCAACGACAAGGTGCGGATGTATGGGCGCATCGAGCGCACGCTGTTCATTCTGGATTGGCTGCAAAGCGTGGAGCTGCGCCGCCGCGTCCATGCGGGGCTGAATAAGGGCGAGGCGCGCAACGCGCTGGCCAGGGCGGTCTTCTTCTACCGATTGGGTGAAATCCGCGACCGCAGTTTTGAGCAGCAGCGCTACCGGGCCAGCGGCCTCAATCTGGTGACGGCGGCCATCGTGTTGTGGAACACGGTCTATCTGGAGCGTGCCACCAGTGCTTTGCGTGCCCACGGCAAGGCGCTGGACGACACGTTGCTGCAATATCTGTCCCCGCTGGGGTGGGAGCATATCAACCTGACCGGCGATTACCTATGGCGCAGCAGTGCCAAGGTCGGTGCGGGGAAGTTCAGGCCATTGCGACCGCTGCCACCGGCTTAGCGTGCTTTATTTAATGAGATGGTCACTCCCTCCTTCCCAGTACTATGCTGAGGACAGGCTTTCATTCGGAGAACCATCATGGAAAACATTGCGCTTATTGGTATCGATCTGGGTAAGAACTCTTTCCATATTCATTGTCAGGATCATCGTGGGAAGGCCGTTTACCGTAAAAAATTCACCCGACCAAAGCTAATCGAATTTCTGGCGACATGCCCGGCAACAACCATCGCGATGGAAGCCTGTGGCGGTTCTCACTTTATGGCACGCAAGCTGGCAGAGTTAGGGCATTTTCCAAAGCTGATATCACCGCAATTTGTCCGCCCATTCGTTAAAAGCAACAAAAATGACTTCGTTGATGCTGAAGCTATCTGTGAAGCAGCATCACGTCCATCTATGCGTTTCGTGCAGCCCAGAACCGAATCTCAGCAGGCAATGCGAGCTCTGCATCGTGTCCGTGAATCCCTGGTTCAGGATAAGGTGAAAACAACTAATCAGATGCATGCTTTTCTGCTGGAATTTGGTATCAGCGTTCCGCGAGGTGCTGCCGTTATTAGTCGACTGAGTACCCTTCTTGAGGACAGTAGTTTGCCTCTTTATCTCAGCCAGTTACTGCTGAAATTACAACAGCATTATCACTATCTTGTTGAGCAGATTAAAGATCTGGAATCTCAGTTGAAACGAAAGTTGGACGAAGATGAGGTTGGACAGCGCTTGCTGAGTATTCCCTGCGTTGGAACGCTGACTGCCAGTACTATTTCAACTGAGATTGGCGACGGGAAGCAGTACGCCAGCAGCCGTGACTTTGCGGCGGCAACAGGGCTGGTACCCCGACAGTACAGCACGGGAGGTCGGACGACATTGTTAGGGATTAGCAAGCGGGGCAACAAAAAGATCCGAACTTTGTTGGTTCAGTGTGCCAGGGTATTCATACAAAAACTGGAACACCAGTCTGGCAAGTTGGCCGACTGGGTCAGGGAGTTGTTGTGTCGGAAAAGCAACTTTGTCGTCACCTGTGCTCTGGCAAACAAGCTGGCCAGAATAGCCTGGGCACTGACGGCGCGACAGCAAACTTACGAAGCATAAAGGCAGAAATACACCAGTTTAAACAATCATTCATCTGGTTTTGCGAATACTGATATTGATGATACTAACGGCCCACCGGCCTGTTGAGGAACCTGTAAAACGGAAAGGCTCATTGAAGCCGTATATTTTCTGGAGGTTCATCAGGCGCGGAACTCATCGAGGCGCGGGAATAAAATCCCATTCAGACGCCGGATAGATTCAAGCAAGCCAACTTGTCGTCAAAATCGGTGTTGCAAAAACGGGAGTGACCATAGATTCCGTTTTCTGAGACGACCCCCTTATGGCAGCACTTTAAATTGAGTCTCATACAGTATCTGTTTTCTTTCTCTTCATCTCTCATGACCTGCTGCCCACTTACAGACTCCAGGGTAAAGCAAAAAATTCTCCACCGGTGAGCAGAGTATATTGCATATGCCAGTTTATGAGTGTATATATAGCATATGCCAATAAGGAGCCTTCATGCCAAGACCCAGAATTCCCCGTAACATCTGTGGCCGCCCTGCGGATACCTGTTTTAAGCCCAATGCGCGACCGATGAGCCAGCTTGAACATGTTCATTTAAAAGAAGATGAGTTTGAAGCGTTACGGCTGGTCGATTTACTGGGCATGCAACAGCAGGAAGCGGCTGTTGCAATGGGGGTTTCAAGGCAGACACTGGCCAATGTCCTGAAAGCAGCCCGTTTTAAGGTTGTGGACTGTCTCACTCAGGGCAAGGCCTTAATAATGCACTCTGAAAGGGAAGGAGTTACACAAGATGATCACAGCCATTCCAGTGAATGACGACCGGGTAGCAAATCATTTTACCAAAGCGAGTCACCTTGTCCTGGTGGATGAGCGCGGTGTGGAGCTCAGCCGGACAGAAAATCCCGCGCTGGGCGCAGATTGTTCAGGTAAACGGAAGCTGGTTGACCTGCTGGTTCAACAGCAAGTCAGCCGCGTTGTGGTCCGTAACATCGGGGAACGGATGCTGGGTAAATTACTGGGGCATCAGATCGCGGTGTACCAGACTGACTGTGGTCGTCGTTTGTTCACTGAACTGTGTGATCCGGATACCCGTGTTCTGACTGAACTGAATAAGCCGGAGCAGGGACGCCAGTCCTTTCATCATGAGGCGAAAGGGAAAAAATGCTGTCACTCTGACGGGAACACAGCAGAAAATGCGTGCCAGGGTGGGCGTCAGCATCATCACGGAAACGGGCGCTGTTGCCATTCATGAGTTTATTTCATCACGGGCGGTGATTTTTATCAGACCCGTATTGTGTATAAACCAGGAGCCGGAATGTGTGGAGGAGGCAGTAATGATGCCGGGGGAGCCCCTCAGCTGACTGAATTCCGGATGCCTCCCGTCAGTACAACCGGACGCTGAGCAGAAACAGATGAATTGTTATCTTGATGCCAGAAAGGCCCATACCTGTTGTATGGTCTGTAGTTCCCGCGACAACAACCCTGATACGGTGAACTTAATGTTTTCAGAGCACCCGGATGGCTCTGTATGTGCGGACTACACGGCCAATCACAGGCATCAGGGGTATACGGGTCTTTTACATGGCGGAATGACGAGTACCCTGCTGGATGCAGCAATGACTCATTGTTTGTTCATGCAGGGTGTGCAAGCCCTGACGGCTGAACTGACGGTAAGATTCATTTCACCCGTTTGTACCGGAGACAAACTGATGGTATGTGCCAGACTGCTTGGGCAACGCAGGGGGATTTACCTGCTTGAAGCATGGCTGACAAAAGGACAGCAGACAGTGGCACGTGCCACGGCGAAATTCATTGTTCCGTCGCAGGATATTGCTCTGGCGCATCGCTAGTGTGACAGACGACAGGTGTACCTGGTTATTATAAAAATTTGAGGCGTGTTTTGCTCAGACCGGAAAGAATAATCGCATATCGTATATTCCACTGAAACCGTGTAAGAGGTAGTTATGAGTAAACAAATCATTGATATTGGTATTGCTGAATCATCCCGGGTGGAGATTGCAGACGGCCTGTCCCGGCTTCTTGCTGACACCTATACCCTGTATATAAAAACACATTACTATCACTGGAATGTAACTGGCCCCATGTTTAACAGCTTACATTTAATGTTTGAAAATCAATACAATGAGCTGGCCACTGCCGTTGATGATATCGCTGAACGTATACGCTCGCTCGGATGCTTCGCGCCCGGCACATATCATGAATTTTCACGTCTAACAGCGGTTAATGAAGATAAGGATATTCCGGCAGCAAAAAACATGATTGAAAATCTTGTCCAGGGCCAGGAGACCGTGGTTAAAACTGCACGCTCCCTGTTCCCGCTCGTTAATAATGCGAATGATGAAGCCACAGCAGATCTGCTTACACAACGTATCCAGTTACATGAGAAAACTGCCTGGATGTTGCGTAGCCTGCTTGAATAATGTCACCCCGTGGCAGCAGAAAAAACGGTTTGTCAGCCACAGGCTATTACTGACAGTGCAGAATCATCCGTGTTCCTGTGGCTGTTTTTTCTGACCGTCACAGTATTAAACACCATTGAATCAGTGGGTTAATCAGTGAATGCGTGAACGAGAAATACTGTCCGTGACGGGCATCATCGGCTGGTATATCCGGACCACTGTTGTTTTCCCGTTAAGGTATCGCAGGTTCCGGTCTGGCATTTCACAGCCTGAACAGGGTTAATGATGCACGGATAAAACGGTTTACGGGGAAAGCAGGATCATATTATTCGTTGTTATGGCTTCCTTTACCGGTGCCTGCCTGCGGGCAGTAGAGATCATATAAGGTATTTAACAACGTCATGATACGGTTATCCTCAATACGGTAATATACCATTTTACCTGCCCGTCGGGTCTCGACCAGCTTCAGGCGGCGCATTACACCCAGCTGCTGGGACAGGGTCGGCTGAGTGATACCGACCGCCGCTTCCAGCCCGGCCACATTCGCTTCCCCCAGGCTTAACTGACACATCAACAGCAACCGGTCGCTGTTGGCCAGTCCCCGTAAGACATCTGCTGCCCTCAGGGCCGCATTCTTCATATCTGTCTGACGTTTTGTGTCTTCATTCATGAGCATTGCTGATTTCTCATACTATGTGTTTTTATATAATATAATTTAGTATACTGACGGTATCGTAATTTTGCCATCGTGTTCGTCAGGTCTGCAGCGTCCTGCCGGCCCGGGGAAACGATTATATCTGGCAGGCATTTCGCCCCGGGTGAACAGAGAGGATGTAATGAAAATAGTGATTGTTGGTGGTGTTGCCGGCGGGGCATCCGCTGCAGCCAGAGCTCGTCGGTTATCAGAGGATGTCAGTATTGTTGTGTTTGAACG
This sequence comes from Citrobacter sp. W9, assembly GCF_026719375.1. NCBI lineage: Bacteria > Pseudomonadati > Pseudomonadota > Gammaproteobacteria > Enterobacterales > Enterobacteriaceae > Citrobacter > Citrobacter sp. W9. The sequence goes on from NZ_JAPPTE010000040.1 coordinate 6,603, forward strand.
GGGAAGCGATGTCTCTTTCGCCAACTGTGGATTACCTTATCATATAGGCGGAAAAATTCCTTTAAGGCAGTCACTGATTCTGAAAACCCCGGAGGATTTTAAATCCCGCTTTAACATAGACGTCCGTATCTGTCATGAAGTGACGTCAGTGGATCCGGTTAATAAAACGGTGACGGTTAAAAATCTGACCTCAGGGGAGGTCTATAGCGAAGAATGGGATCGTCTGCTCCTCAGTACCGGCGCCGCTCCGGTTGTCCCTCCTTTGCCCGGGCTACAGGAAGAGGGTGTCTTTACGCTGCGAAATCTTACTGACATGGATGCTATCCTGGGGTGGATTGAGCAACATCACGTAGCTCACACCACGCTTGTCGGGGGGGGATTTATCGGACTTGAAGTGATGGAGGCTCTGAGCGAACGGGGGATCAGTGTGACCCTGCTGGAGATGGGGGAACAGGTTATGGCTCCGGTTGATCCTGAAATGGCATCTGCCCTGCATCAGGAAATCCGGAGTCATGGCGTGGATCTGCGTCTCAGAACGGCGCTCACCGAGGTACTGCGGACAGAGACGGGATTCCGCGTTGCACTGTCTGAGGGTGGGTTTCTGCAGACCGACATGGTTATTCTCGCCATCGGGGTAAAACCTGAGAACAGCCTTGCCACAGGAGCCGGGCTCGCAGTGGGTAAACGGGGAGGCATAAGCGTCAATGCCTGTATGCAGACCAGTATCCCTGACATCTACGCCGTGGGGGATGCCGTTGAAACCCCAGACTTTGTCTTTCAGGAACCCGCTAATTTTCCTCTGGCAGGGCCCGCCAACCGCCAGGGACGCATTGCTGCTGATAACATGCTAGATCGTCACAGCCTTTACCATGGCAGTCAGGGGACATCCATTTGTAAGGTATTTTCGCTGAGTATTGGCAGCGTCGGTGCGAATGAAAAGCAGCTGAAAGTTCATGGCACCCGATACGAGAAGGTTTACGTCCATGCCGCTGATCATGCCGGTTACTACCCGGGGGCAACGATGATCAGTCTGAAACTGCTGTTCAGCCCCGATACCGGTAAAATTCTCGGGGCTCAGGCATCAGGGAAAAAAGGGGTTGATAAACGCATCGATGTCCTGTCTGTCGCACAGCGCGCGGGGCTTACCGTCAACGATCTCGAACATCTTGAGCTGACTTATGCTCCACCTTTTAACAGTGCAAGGGACGTCGTTAACCAGGCTGGTATGGTGGCGACAAATGTAATGAAAGGAGATACGGTCATATGTCATGTCAGCGATGTGTTACAACGGGAACCGGGCAGTTATTGTTTACTTGATATTCGCTCTCCTGCCGAACTGAAACAATTTGGTGAATATCCTGACGCGCTATCCATCCCTCTTGATTCCCTGCGGGAAAACCTTGGAAAATTGCCTAAAGATAAAGAAATTTTTATAGGATGTCAGAGTGGCCTGCGCGGGCATGTGGCATACCGTATTCTGCAGGCTCACGGCTTCCGGACATATAATCTGAGTGGTGGTTTCATAACCTGGCAGACGGTAACGGAGTCAATGAGTAAATAAGAGATGAAGTGCCATACACACATGGCACTTCATTTCTCCAGATTCGTTGAAAACATATTATATGGAATAGAAAATCTACAAAAATTATTAACGCCTTGAATGGCAGCTATAAGCGCATACCCTGAATCACTTTAAAGTGATTCAGGGTGTGAATGACTATTTTTGGATTTGGCACACAGCGTACTTCCAGGCTGCTAGTCATTAACAAGCCCTAACTATGACGCCTATGCAATGATCGCAATAAACACCGTTATTCCAGCCTTTCAGGAAAATTCATTATTTTTATACAGCGCTTGTATCCGACATACCTGCGAAGCACTGTAACCTGTTGCATCTGCGGTTTCACGAATACTCAATTTCTTAACCTGCCGATAATACAGTACTTTCTGGTGACGCTCCCGATCAGCTTGCTTACCTTGGTATTTACCTAGTGTATGAGCCCGTTCAATCCCCTGTTTTTGCCGCTGTCGGCGGCTCAGCCAGTCCTTATGCGACATCGCGGCCATCAGGTCGATTAGCATGTTATTGATGGCGGTTATTACTGCGCGAGTAATCGGGTCCGCCTGCGAAGGATCTTTATCTGACAGCGCCTGCCATGAGGTGGGCACATCAAGACTGACAATCCGCAGCTCATGTTTTTCTATCTGCTTTTTCAGCGTCATCCAGTCGCTGTTGCTCAGACGGGTCAGACGGTCTATCTGTTCGACCAGCAAGATATCATTGTGGTGACTGTCCATCAGTAAGCGCCCCAGCTCAGGGCGATCAAGTTTTGTGCCGCTGATATTCTCCCGGTAGTAGCTGGCGATTTTATGTCCCCGCTGCTGAACGAACTGCTCCAGCATCTCTTTTGCCCGGTCAGCGAACTGATCTTCCGTCGATGCCCTTAAATAAGCTCTGATGAACATTTTTCCGCCATAATATCGCATTTAAGTTATTGCATTTAATCTATCGCATATAGGTTATGGCATAAATCGTGTGATGTCACGTTTTGGTTATACCGTCAGGGTGTACCCTTATGCGATAACCATTTTTGTTAAAAATACCGCATCGGATAATTTATGAGGGAAACTATATGGCAAGGAGGCAGATTCTTTCTCTGTCGGAAAGAGAATCATTACTGGCATTGCCAGACGATGAGTTAACGCTGACCCGGATGGCCTATTTCAGTGAGCATGATCTGGCGCTTATCTGTGCTCACCGTAAACCCGCCAGCCGTTTTGGTTTTGCCGTCCTTCTTTGCTATCTGAAAAATGTTGGCTTTGCCCCGGATAAAAAAATCCCACCCTCTGATGCACTGCTGAAACATATCGCCAGCAGGCTAAATCTTACCGGTGATCTCTGGCCTGCTTACCTTTCCGGCAGGGATACGACCCGGCGCGAGCATTTAACCGAACTGTACCGCTATCTTGGCGTGAAGGCATTTACCGGCAAAATACAGCAGGACTGTATTACACACCTGCTGTCGATGGCGACGCGTACTGATAAAGGTATTCTCCTGGCCGAAGAGATGCTGGTCTGGCTCCGGCAGAACAACGTAATAATCCCCGCGATTGATGTCGTGGAGCGTACCTGTGCTGAGGCCATGGCAGGCGGCGATAAAATCGTATTTCAGACTCTGAATGCCCCGTTAACTCCGGCTCACAGGGATGCCCTGGATCGTTTACTTGAGTCATCGGATAATCAGTCTTCCAGGCTGACATGGCTTCTGCAACCGCCGGGTAAAATCAATGGTAAGAACGTGCTGCAACATCTTGATCGGCTCAGCAGCGTTGAATCGCTGGCATTACCGGAAGGTATAGATCGTACCATTCACCAGAACCGGTTGCTGAAACTGGCGCGGGAAGGCCGGAAGATGAGTAGCCGTGATTTGACCCGATTTTCAGCAACCCGGCGTCATGCGATCCTGGTGTGCGTGCTGGAAGAAGCCAGAGCCACACTGACAGACGAAGTGATTGAGTTGCATGAGCGAATGCTGAACAGCCTTTTCAGCAAAGCCAAAAGAACACAGGCAGAGCGCCTTCAGCAGACCGGAAAGCTGATCCAGTCAAAACTGAGGCAGTACATCGATGTCGGTCAGGCGCTGTCTGATGCCCGCGATTCCGGTGACGATCCATGGCTCGCAATAGAAAATATACTCCCATGGCCTGAATTTGTCGCCAGTCTGGAGGAAACACGCCATCTCGCCAGAAAAAATAATTTTGACCCGCTGCATATTATTACCGAGAAATACAGCATATTACGGAAATATGCCCCACGCATGTTATCCACTTTACAGTTAGTCGCAACCCCGGCAGCGCAACCTCTGGCTGATGCGCTGGTTGTGATCAAGGATATGTACCTGAAGCACTCACGTAAAGTTCCGGCGACTGCGCCGCTTGAGTTTGTCCCTGAAAGCTGGCACAGGGTGGTGATTACACCTGCGGGTATTGATCGGCAGTATTATGAATTTTGTGCGCTCAGCGAGCTTAAGGGAGCGTTGCGCTCCGGGGACATCTGGGTTAAAGGCTCACGGCGCTACAAAAATTTTGATGATTACCTCATTCCCGAAAAGGACTTTGACAAACTCACTCCGGCGCTGCCACTGCCCGTATCTGCTGATTACCATGAGTACATTACCAGCCGTATGACCCTGCTTCAGTCCAGACTTGAAGAGGTCAATGCCATGGCAGCCCTTGGTGAACTGCCCGATGTGGAAATTTCCGACAGGGGCGTAAAAGTCTCTCCGCTGGATAACTGCGTACCGGCGCAGGTTTCACCGCTGGCAGAGCTGGTTTACAGCATGCTACCGCGCCCTAAAATCACGGAAATTCTCGATGAGGTAAACGGCTGGACGACGTTTACCCGACATTTTTCGCATATAAAAAATGACATTACCCGTCCCGATACCCGCCTGCTTCTCACCACCATTCTTGCGGATGGCATCAATCTTGGCCTGACAAAAATGGCAGAAGCCTGCCCCGGGAGTACCAAATCATCACTTGAAGATATTCAGGCATGGTACATCCGCGACGAAACCTATTCAGCCGCCCTTGCAGAACTGGTAAACGCGCAGGGGAAAAGGCCGCTGGCGGCATTCTGGGGAGACGGGACAACATCATCATCAGATGGACAGAATTTCAGAACAGGCAGCACTGGCCGCTACGCAGGACAGGTTAACCCGAAATATGGGCAGGAGCCCGGACGACAGTTTTATACCCATATTTCGGATCAATACAGCCCGTTTTACACCTGCATAATAAGTCGGGTCAGGGATTCAACCCATGTTCTCGATGGCTTGCTGTACCACGAAAGTGACCTGAAAATCAGGGAGCATTACACCGATACCGCGGGTTTCACCGATCATGTCTTTGCCCTGATGCATCTGCTGGGATTTGCGTTCTGTCCGCGAATCAGGGATCTCCATGACAAGAAGCTGTTTATCAAAGGGAAAGCAGACCAGTACCCGGCGCTTCAGTCACTGATATCAACGACCAGCCTGAACCTGAAAGAGATCGAAATTCACTGGCGTGAAGTGTTGCGTCTGGCAACCTCGATAAAGCAGGGAACAGTGACGGCATCCCTGATGCTGAAAAAGCTTGCCAGCTACTCAAAGCAAAATGGACTTGCCAAAGCACTGAGAGAAATTGGCCGTATTGAACGAACGCTGTTTATGATCGACTGGTTCCGCGATCCGGCACTTCGTCGGCGGGTCCAGGCGGGACTGAATAAAGGAGAAGCCCGTAACGCGCTGGCGCGCGCGGTATTCCTGCACCGTCTGGGTGAAATCAGGGATCGTAAACCGGAAAATCAGAGCTATCGCGCCAGTGGACTGACGCTGCTGACGGCAGCTATCTCGCTGTGGAATACCGTCTATATGGAAAGAGCGGTCGATGCCCTGAAGCGTAAAGGGGTGAAGATCAACGATCAATTGCTGTCGCATTTGTCCCCGCTAGGCTGGGAGCATATCAATCTGACAGGCGATTATATCTGGAAAAGCAACCGGATACCGGCTTCCGGTAAGTTTCGTCGGTTGAGACCCGCTAAAGTCGAAAGGTCAAAAAATAGCCTTAACGAATGGAAGGGACTTCCCCTGGATATGCGCCTGATTAACTCTTGTGCAATCATGGGGTAAACATAGCCCCGGAGGGATTCGTTATGACCATCACGACTGTCGGTATCGATCTTGCTAA
>NZ_JAPPTE010000041.1:0-11418 GCF_026719375.1 Citrobacter sp. W9
TTTTCGCCTGCCGGGAGTCACATTTTTCTGCATATCTGACACTTTGGTTCCCACTACTTATTTGGTGGACACCACTTTGTCGGATGCTTCGGATTATGACCAGACGGTTCACGCTGTACGCTTACGAACGTGTTGACGGAATGGCAGTATAACAGCCTGATGCGCGATGCGACTGCAAAGGGTTATCGGACCGGTGAGCCTGGAGGAATTGAACGTGAAAGATCGCTCATTATTGAAAAAATGATGGCTGCTCTGGCGGGCAACGGTATTAATCTGACTCAGATGAGTGAAGAGCTTAACGTGCCACTTGATGAATTGAGTAGTCTGCTTTACGGTGTGGCACCAATCAGCGGCGGCAGTAGCGGAACCTCACGTTCAAGGGCCTCCCTCCGTCTGGTGTGAACAGGAAAACTGCTCATGCTTAGAGCCGCTCAGGGCAGTCTCTGGCGGCTTTTTATTGATGGTCAGCGGACTCACCACTGTTATTTTTCTGAATAGTAACCCTTATATTCAATGTTCTCCGCATTCTTACCCATACTAGATACCGACCAATGTGACCGACATGCCATGAGGGGGCTCGGAAAAATGTAGCGGTATTACCCGCAATTCCCCCTGATCAGCCCCCAGACTAGTTTTAGCTACGTCCGCTCCTGACACCGATCTGCCTTGTCAGATTTGCCCAGCGCCGTAACAGTGTCAGCTCGAATCTGAGCTAATACATATGATTTTCAGTTCGTTAGTGAACACCCAATGCCTTATAAACCGCATCCACGGGATCGGCATAGAAGCTGATCTGGAACTTAGAGAAAATCTCTGCCGGTACAGTCGGAATGTCAGAAGCAGATGCCATCGGTAGCAATACACGTTTACCACCACTGTCCATTGCTAACTGCAAGCTTCCCGCCAGATCTTCAACTGGATTCACTACACCTCCCAGTGTCATATCTCCTAATACTACCATCTGTTCCTGCACTGACTTACCCATCAAAATGGAACAGAACGCTATCAGGGCTGCCATGCTAGTTTTAGTACTAGGTCCGGAGTTATGCAACTCAACGGCATGCAGATGGTATTCATGCTCGGAAAATTTGGCGGTAGCACTGATACGGTTCAGATTACCTTTGAAGTAATCAAAACCTACGCGGATGGCTTCTTTGGCTGGTGTATTGGAGCCCAGGCCAGATGTCGAGTGTTTACCATTACCGGGTGTCATCTGAGTCTCGAAGCGATACAAGCCCAGTTGGCCAGTTCCACCCTTGGTAACCATATGTACAACTCCTGGTTTACCCAGACCTTCAGGGATTAACTGGCTTCCGCCTTGCTCTGGTACATTGACGAAAAACTCTTCCAGAGTTTCGTTGTCGAGGTAGCTGAAATGCACATCGAAAAACTCCATACCACCCAGTTTTTTCAACTGCTCTTTGATTCGACGGCGAAGTTCCAGTGCGTAGGTAAGGCAAGGGCGCACCTCCTCTTTACCAAACACACCATGAGGGTAGAGCAGCTTGAGCAACCCAGACACGGTGCGACGTACTGCGATCACATCACGCTGGTTGAGGTTGTTCCCGAGTTTGAAGAAGCGGTCAATAGCATCAGAGAAACTACGCTTGCGCATTTCACGCATATACTCGGCCAGGTAGTCGGTAATCAGACCGTAGCTATTGGTAAAAAACTCAGGTCGCATCTTCGGAATATCCCAGCCTGGGATATAGGCATGAAAGCGGTCAAAGAAGGCGGTATCGATCATCGCTTCTGGGAAAGGAGCCAGCAGGTGGCTGGTTTTGACTAACGTTTCGACGCTTTGGTTGATGTTGCCGACAAACACCATAGAAGCTTTGGCTTCGATAGAATCACGACCACGGGAGAAAGAGCCCGATGCCATGTAATCCTTCATGATCTGGACGCCATCTTTATCCTTGAAGGTAATACCAGCCACTTCGTCAAAAGCTACCACATCCCACATGCCTACCAGCCCAACCTGCCGGGAACTCATGTTGTAAAACAGATTGGCGACTGTCGTCTGGCCACCTGAGACTAGTAATGAATTAGGCGAGCACTCTTTATAGACGTGGCTTTTACCGGTACCACGTGGGCCGAGTTCGCAGACGTTATAGTTGTTCTCAACGAAGGGGATCATCCGCGTCAACAGGTGCCATTTCACCCGTTGCTTCAGATTGGTTGGCTCCATGCCGATAGAGCGGATCAGGGTATCCAGCCATTGCTCTGTTGAGAAATTAGCCCGGGCGGCAAAAAGCTCTTCCATATCCATAGAGGGCATCTGGATAGGTTTAAGGTTGAAAATTGAGAAGGGCGAAATTCTTTGCCCTTCTTCATAAAAATAGTTAAGAGTAACAATACACCAGATCCCCCCGGTGAGCAGCTTCTCGTTAGCTTTAACAATGTTGGCGGGGATCACGGCATCTTTGATACCGAGGTTCGAAAGCTGAGCCTCGTAGACATCTTTCTTCTGGTTGAGTTTTACTCCGATCTTATCGATCACTTTAAAGCTACCACGCTCACGAATCAGAGATTTTACTTTCTCAGCCTCATCCGGGCGAACATAGTTCTCAGCGAGGATTTTTTTGACGTTTTCCAGACCTTCGCGTACCACTTCATCATCGTCTGAAGCACAGTACATACCGAGCAGATATTCCAGTACATAGACAGGGACATTAGCCCCTTCTTTTAGCTGTTTGGTCAAATCCTTACGGACAACTTTACCCTTAAAGTAACGATTCAGACGGGCATCAAGATCCATGCTGGCATGCTGAGATAACTCATCGTCAATGCTGAGCATAGAAGCCTCATCAACAGTAGTTCCGCTCGGCTGGGCAAGCTTCTCCGTGTAAACGTCCATCTGCTGGATGACTACATTGTTCGTGATATGTGTGACATTCACCGCTGGCTCTTGCGCGGTTTCCTTTCCTACAAACTCACCTTCAGTAGGATTTATCTCATCATGTGGCATCTGGTATTGCTCCCGGGTACTGATTAGCTGGTACCCAACATTAGAATTTACTTTTCACATCCGCAGGATCGCTATTTTGCGAGCCATTAAAAACCGAATTCATCCTGGATTGCCAAATCAATAGTGACTGGATAGCGTGCCATTTCAATACCATCCTCATCATCAACGAGCAGCAATTGATACTGCGCCTTGCGGTCAAATTGAGCACCGGTCAGTTTTAAACGCACGTCTTGCTGGCGTTGATCCAGATTACTTGAGGTCGCTTCAAAGAGTAGCTTCTCAATAGCTGATACGGTTTGTTCTGAACTATCTACCACCGAGAAACGAACCATTCTTGATTTATGACGTTCATCGACGGCATCGGTCTGCAGAAAGCGGATTTTATCGATCACATTTACCAGCTTAATGGGTTGGTATGCCGGAACTATGCCGACTTTGGTTTTTTCATACAGAGTTTGTTTCTTGCCACGCAGCTCTTGTACTTCAAGTATTGGAACACAGACCTCTTGCAACATTGCACCACCATGGACGAAGCGGGCTCCACCAACAAAATGGAAACGGCTCACTCCTTTCGGAAGCCAGAATTCCACATCAGAGTTACCACCAACAACATTACGCAATTGCCCATGCCAGACATCTTCGTTTGTTGGTAAATTGCGACCAAGGAGATAGCGTTTTGAAGCTTCCAGAGTTCCAGATGGTTCGTGTTTCAGAGGCGATTTTACCCCGTTTTCAACTGAGGCCTGTTGGAATAAGAATCCATGATCGGCTGTGATCACTACGCGAGTAACGCCAAACCCATTGATAATTTTGTTGATGAGTCCATTCAGTTCGTCTATAGCCTGGCGGGCATGAATGAATGTCTTAAGCTCACTTTTCTGAGATTCACTCTGAGCATCGATCACATCGTGATAGACGTAGATTACCTTTGCGTCACCAACCGCCTCGTTAGCTTCTGCCCGGGTCCAGCTCAGCAGACTTTTGGCCGAAATCGCTATACCACCTACCTTACTTAGAATAGTGCTGCGATTTTCTAAACCCGCGCTGCTCTGTCCATCTACTAATACTGTTGAGTTGGTAGCGGCATAGTCCAGTTGCTGATGTGGGAGTAAGGCGGCCATGCCAAGTTGCGTGTAGCTAGGTAGTACCCCGAGCTGGCTCTTGAGCTGCGCAGTGAAGCGCTTGGCTTCATTTATCTGTCCCTGGAGCTCATGAGCAACTTCATAGCGCAAGGCATCACTGATAATAACAAACTGGCGCTTGACGCCGCTTTGGGCGAAGCGTTTTTTGATGACCGTATCATAGAAGCGATGCTGAGAGGGGAGGCCAAGTTGCCAGTTATCAAGCAACTGCTCTTTAACTAGCAAGCCATCCCATGTCAGTCCCAGTTGGTACAGATACCAGTTCACATACAGATCTTCGATTTTACTGGCCAGTACAGCCAGCACTTCTACCGACTGTCCTTGCAGGTGCAATAGTGCTTCATTAAACAGGCGATAGGCTGCATCAAACTGGAACAATTCAGCTTCATAGGCAAGATACATTTCTTGTGCTGAAGTGTAATGAAAACCATCCGGTTTCGAACGGCGTAGTTCTAGCAACAATTCAGCTTGTTGCAGCGCCTGGTAAATATATGCATATTTAGGTACAGTTCTGGCCCAGAATCCATGTCGACGACGAGAGATTAGTTGGGCAAACTCTACTCGATTCAGTTTCAAGTCACCGTTGTTTAATCCAGATATCAGCTCACGGATCAAACCTTGTTCGACCGCTTCAAAGCCTTCGACTTCTCCCCAGAGCCAGATATCTTGCGCTGTCAGGCGTGAAGCAAGTTCGAGCTGATCCGCTACCTGTGCAGAGATGTCGGCAAAATTGCTGCTGTACTGGTTAGAATCACGCCATCCAGATAGCAGAGCCATAGCATTCGCACGTCCGGTGGGAGTGGCTAATAGTTGTGACTGTAGCCAGACAGGGCGCTCTTTGGTATCAAGCTGTTCGTAGCATTCACTCACCAGTAACTTACGAATCAGTTCGCGTAGTGACGGTTCTGTCCCTTCAGGTATATGGTATCCATATTCACGGTTCATTAAATGCCAAAATCCAGGCAGCAATCCATGCTGTTCTAGCGGAGCAAGAGCGGTTTCAGCATTCTCAAGTAACCGATCGCCAATGCTTTTCATTATTTCGGCAATCTGAGCATGACAGGCCAGCACGACACTTATCATCTTCATATCAAGTGATAGCGGATCTTCTATGCCGCCACGACCGTCCAGGCGACGTTTAAAGGCTGCAATACGCTCTTTGTTGGCGAAAAAGCTTTTACGTGACGCGATGTGGTCGCGCAGCGCCATATTGGCGAGGCCGAGGTCATTAAGCAGAATTGAGGCTGCATCAGCATAAAACGTGGTGCTATAACGACGTATATCGAGCAACCAGTCTTTAGCTGGTGATGGTTCTGAACTGGGCCAGTAGAGAAGGAACCCCTGCGTGGGTTCATCGATTTCAATGCGTTTGCGCGTCTGAAGCTGTGACTGCTCTGCCATATTGAGCACTATTACTGGCAACCCGTTCCACAGTATGGCGAGTTCTGTTAGCTGTGCAGTAAAGCTCTGTTCTGGGTCGTGCCAGAAAACAATCCGATCTGCGGTGAATTTGTTGTTAAGCCCGGTTTGAAGCTGAGTGATATCCATCAGTACGTCTCGGAATAATTAAGCCATCAGCACCATGGCTGTGAATCGGCGGTAGTGTGTAATGTTGAAGATGATTATACCAACTCTGAACGTTGATGAGTGACCGAATCCCACATGCTAAAGATTCGATAGCTAATCTAACTGATTTGTACAAGGGGACAGTGAGAACAAAGTTATAAAGCGGAGACACTAGTGTCTCCGCTTTATCTTTTTGAACTTACTCGGCTTTATCACCAGTAATAGCTTTCACTTCAGCTAATAAAGTACCGAACTTGCCGTAATTGATCTTAACACCATCGTCGAGATCGAGCTGGATCTTCATATCAGCATAGTGTTTGAGTTGGTCGCCAAAAGAACGCAGCTCGGTAAGCTGTTTGGTCAGGCTATCGATCTCTTTACCGATGAGTTTGGCTTCGGCTGTTTCTGCTTCATTCTGCTGCAGGCGCAGGCGCTCAATACGGCTATCCATTTGGCCGAGCAGGGGCGTGACATACTCAGTGCGCATGCGCGGGAGAGTTGTTTCATTGTAGCGATGTAAATAGACCAAGCATTCAAAGGCTTTCTCTTTACCTGAACTGAATAGCCAGTAGATCGGGCGTTTTTTGTAGGTCTTCAAGTGATCTTTAAAGAATTGGGTCGAGAGATAGCGGCGAATCGTCTCGCGTGAGGTTTCTCCTCCTTTTTTCACTGGCTTGATCGCAGCTAAGCACAGGCTATCGGCAATAAATTGCAAGTTCTCTTCCAGATGAATATTCCCCCATACAGTGCGGATAAACTCTACAAAACGAACAGCAATATCATCCTCAAACCAAGTCTCTGAGGCCAGAGGTAGAATACCATCGCTATCAGCCGGGAAACTGATATAAGCACCTCCTTCAACTAGTGTTTTAAAACCTTTGTTACCGGCATGGGCATAAACCAGTCCCTCACGATCTAGTGAATAGCGCCCCATCATACAGCCGAGCGAATAGGAAATCAGTTCTACGACGGTATCCGATTGCAGTCTGTCTTCTCGCTCTTTGTCGGTCAGATTACCGCCATAGCGATAATGCGGGTTACAGGTGAGGGTTATTTCACTTAGTGGTACGTCAGGCGTCAGCTCATTTTGCAAGCCATAGGTGTCGATAAAAAGACTGTTATTCTCCTCTTCGAGGCGTTGCATTTCCTGAGATTTATTGTGCATAGATGTACGCAGTTTTTGGTAGCAGTTATCCAACAATAACTCACTGAAAACTGGTGGGAGTAGAGGTAATCTATTGAATGCCCAAGAAAGCTCATTAGAGTCCCAATCACTTTTTGACAGTTCAATGAGGGTCTCGGTCAAGAATTTTTTTTCTGGTAATTTAACCGGTATCGCATTTATCCCTATTGAACTGTAGTCAAGTGTCGGACAAAGAATATTCAGAAAAGTTTGAGCAACCTTGCTATTCAACAGACCAAGTAGCCCATGTTTATCTACAGATATAGGAAATATACAAGATCCCTTGGTATCGAAAAGAAAGCCTGTAGGATTATATCTTGCAGAGAATAAGCCAGAGCTTAACGATGAATAAGTTATGTTCTCACGAAAATAGTATTCTTGATTTTTTAGGCGTCCTCCAGGTCTAAGCTTGTTAATTTCTTCAACAAACTCTTTAAGTTCTACTCCATTTTTTTCCCAGTTAACCAAATATTCGTTATTTCCAAACCAACGACGAAACTCTCCACCTTTATTGTAGGCGTACCATTTCTCAGGTCTGCTTTCAGATTCTTCGGCACTTTTGCAGTCAAAACATGATTTATCCGCGCTTACTTCATGCCAGAAACGTAAGAAGCGGCCATTATCAGAGGTGGCCATGCCTTGTTTTGCATCAGCAACTTCACGTAGCTTTTCAAATTTGAAGCTGGAAATAACCATGTCGTTAACCCAATATGCAATTGGGCTTCCCGGAATTTTTTCAAAATCCTTGGCTGAAGCTCGATAAAAGTGTTTGTCCATGTTGTTATTTTCTTGCTGGACCATTATGAGTCTCCTTTTGGCAATTCTTTTCTGTTATGTGCCATATCCTGAGCAAATCCATCCGGAACGGGCTTAAAGGGTTTTCCTGGTGAACGGTGGTTGGACTGGAATTGGCGTAAGGTCGTTACATCAATTTCACCGGTGATGCAGTAATCGTGATTCCCACCTTTCACGCGCATTAAGTCGCGTTGGTAGCGTTCTTTGTAAGGTGCACGAATACGGCTATCGCCATAAAGGCGATTATTACACTGGATGATGTAGGCATGGATATCAAGTGCAGCGGATTCTACCAATGCATTAAACGTGTCGGTATCAGGGTTCCATTCTGGTACAAATAACGCATCGATTTTACCGCGCAGATCTGCCCGATAACGAATATTGGTCAATTCGCTGCAGATCATCAATGCAAAACGAAAATCTCCATGTTGCACAATCGGGGGTTGTGTCCATTGTGTGGCAGGGCTTAATTCAAGACCTGCAAGGCGGAAGAGTTCCTGTTCTTCATGTAATGCAGGTCGCTGCTTATCTTGTCGGTAGAGCATCAGAGATGGGAAGCCCAGACCATCATGACTCAGCGAGGCCCATACCTGATTACGTACGCGCTTTTTCGGAGCATGCAGATATTCCACACCACTGATAAATGAAATACCACGCCCCTTAAGTTTGTGGGCTATGCGAATAAACCACTGCGGTGGTAAAGCCAGCTCCGGTAAAATGAGATATCCACTATTATCAGGTCTGGAGATCAGTTCATTGATTAGACGACTGAGTCGCTGATAACGGCGACGACTATCAGGATCGGGTTTGTTCATCACCGCTGCGACAAAACTCGACCCACTAGTTTCCCAGCTAGATACCGCGATTGTATGCTTGGACTTAGGTTCGCCATCAGGGATCTGAAGTATTTTCTTACCGTTATTCCAATGCGGCATTTTGTGCTTGGTCAGCTCAAAACCACGTAAAGCCTGCATCACCTGGCTCAGCTTAGCGCAGTGAAGCGAATTAAACGGATCTGGTGCTATCAAATACAACTCATTGAGGCTAAAAGGGCGAGTAGCGAAATTTAGACCTGCCGGGATCCCTCTTTTAAATTTGAGCCAATCCACGAGAATACGGATACCTTCCGTTATATTGCAAGGAAGTAACTCATGTGCATCTGAGGTGATTAATTTATTACGTGCAATGATGCCTCGCTGGCTCACAATCTCTTTGGGCAGGCCGATGAAGCGAAGTGGAATATGCGCTAGATCGTAACTGAATAGCCGAGCATGAGCTCCCTGTAAGACATTGCTGCCGAGAAGTTTAAACAGACTAGACTCTAAGTGCTTTTTAAACTGTAAGGTATTACGGAATTCCTCCCAGGCAACCTTTCCTTCACCACATAGCTTGTGTGGAAAAGACGAAATAATGCTTTCAGCAACAGCATCGTAAAGTGTGTTCCACCAATCATGTTGTTGATATTGCAAGGAAGACTGCAGAGCCTTAATCGATATAGTGCAATGATCTTTGACCTTTTCCGTTAGCTTATTAAGAGCCTTAATCATTTTATCAAGATAGCTAAAATCTTCACAAGCGACTGCCATTCGAATGATACGTGGCAGGTATTGAGCCAGTTCGAAGAATTTTATCGGCGTAAGCAAATGACCTGTTACCGCATCAAAAAAAGCATGGCGGTGTTCTTTCCAGGCATCAGGCGGAAGGTCGCGCTCGTAAGCTTCATAGTCACGCAGATTGAGAGCGAAGCTAGCTCGATGCAGGGTTAAAGCATCAGTTTTACGCAGATTATCGGCTTGTTCACCAATATGACTGGTTGCTTTAAGCAGATCGGTTGCCACTGATTCGGCTGAATCAGGAAGGTTTGGTAAAGAGCGCCATTCGCTTGCACGTTGATTAATCTGCTCAGAGATAGCATTGACCAAAGCAATACCAGCCGCGCCAGACAGAACGAATAATTTATTTTTGTTGTTTGTAAACACGATACGGCTGGAACATGTTTCAAGGTAATCAGGCTTGAAAAGGATAGCCTGTTCTTTTGGGTTATCCATATGTTCCCACTTAAATAACTCTTTGCCCCCATCCCGATTGAAGATCCAATCCCAGAACTGATACGTATTTTTTATCTTACTGGTATTTTCCATCACTAACAGGATGTCATCCACATAGCGACCATAGTAGAGTGGAACAACCTGCTGTTCGATAAACTGATCGAGCTTAAAGAGTGCTGCATTGGCAACAACAGCAGAGGCTGGCAAACCAACGGGTAAGCCTTTTCCGAGTGGTGTTAGTTTTGCCCAGGCTTCCAGTGCAGTAATAAACAATTGGTGCACTCTCGTCTGACTCTGATCCAATTCGACGCCGATCAGTTTTATAAAGGCCGGATCTTGCATAAAACCGGGATTTAGTTCATGGAAAAAACTGCTCACATCAGCTGTAAGAGCTAAGACCTCTTTTTTATCTTGCAGTGCTGAACGCATAGCGTTAATGCCGCCATCACGCCAGTCGCGAAAAGGTTTGAGGTAAGGAGTAAATGATCCCAGTGCTAGTTCGTTAATTTGACCATGGCGATTACGGCGTAATCGGCTGCCATAAACATTGCTACTGAGTTTTTTATCAAAAAGCGAACCCACCTTGAGCATCCAAAGAGCTGAAAGGACATGGAAGTCCAAACTGCAGCAGGCCATCAAACGAAATTCTGCTGTGATTTCTTTTCCAGCTTCTATTATCTTCTGCCATTCATCATCAGGTGACGCGAAAATTAGTCCTGTGCTGTCATCTGTTTTCTCCGTTTTAATGGCTTTTGGGACCAGAGACCAACCCCCTAGAAAATCTGGGTTGTGTATCCAATCTTGATCTTCTCCATTGATTCGTTCTTGCAAATCAGTGAGGTTAACCTGCAGCTTATCCTCGTAGTCAGCAATGGCAAATAGCGACGGAGTTGTCGAGTAATAGAGGTCTACTTTAGCCTTACGATAAGCGAGCCCTAAATCTTCTAATGTAAAACCCATATCGTGTCTCCTTTCCCTATTTTCGTTTTGCTACTGCTTTTTTTTTCAGATTTTTAGCTGTATCAACAAAGCACCAGAAGTCAGTCTTTTTCATTTGACAGAAGAGTTTTAGCTGGCCTTTATAACGATGTTCAATGTGATACCAGATTGGATTTCCTGCAACTCGTTCAATATCGGCATGAGCAGCTGCATTTCGCAGATGGTAAAAAATACTCTTTAAAATGTTACTCTTCGCGTTATGGAACCAGATCAGATTTTGCTTGTTATCTGCAGTAGGTAGGGTTGATGTCGCCAGCTCTTTTTCAGTCGAGAAAGGCTGGATTTGTAGACTAAGTCCACTCTTTAACTTGCGATATCCTTTAACCTGGGTTGATAACAGTTCAGATGTTAGCCCCTGGTGCTGCTCGTAATAGAGCACCAATTTTTCATAGATGTCGGCTAACTCGGCGCGAGTCAATTTGTGGAGGTTAGAGTTTGACATTATCTGCTTAAGCCCTATTTCTTTAAGCAATAGCTGCTTTAAACATGGCTGCTTTTTCTGCTTCAGAGTTTCCATCCACTAAACGGAGATAAGTGCCCTGATAGCTTGAAAGGTGAAAATTTCCTAATACGAATGCAGTAGTTGAGACGTAAGCGTCGTCTGAGTACCGTCTGGTCCCGAATCCAGGATCCTGTAACTTAAGCACCCACTTATTTTGCAGGTGGACACCTCATGCGCGCTAAAGAAAGACTTCCCCGGAAACACTATTCCCCTGA
>NZ_JAPPTE010000042.1:0-11328 GCF_026719375.1 Citrobacter sp. W9
TTCATCAAGGACGCCACTATCGCCAGTGGTGCTATCCAAGCAGCGGCAATCGAAACACCTGAGCCGGTGACCAATATCTACAACATCAACCTTGGTATCCAGCGTGATGAGCCGGTGCAGAACAAGGCAACCATCAGCACCGATAAATTTGAAGTTAAATCTGGTATTGATGCCTATCTCGAAGCGTTGATTGAAAACGCGCTGAAAAATGCAGCTGAATGTGCGGCGCGTGATGTCGCAAAGCAGGTGGCGGCATACAAGAAAGCGATGGATGAACTGGCAAAAACAATTCGCAAAGCTATTCACAATGAATGCTTAGTTGGTGGAATTATTTGGCAGCGCTTTGGGCGATAGCCTGCGGAGGTTATATGCGTCTAACTGTATTAGATGACGATCCCGGCAGGAAGATTAATCTCGGTGTAGAGCGATACGCTGTTTTTCTCGATGGTATTGAGGTTAAGCATGTCTTCACTGCTGACGATGAGAAGGGCGAAGTAATCGCAGCCGTTCCTGATGAGCGTGGTTATATGACGACAGAGAACGGTGAAGTGAAGCGGCATACGCTTTACGGTTCTGTGAGGATTGAACCATGCCAGCGTTAATCCCTCGCGCATGTCGCAAGAGAGGTTGTCCCGGTACGACTACGGACCGTTCAGGCTACTGTGAGCAGCATCGCAATGAGGGCTGGCAGCAGCATCAGCAGGGTAAGAGTCGCCATGAGCGTGGCTACGGCAGCAAGTGGGATATCAAGCGCGCCCGCATCCTGAAGCGTGATAATCATCTGTGTCAGAACTGCCTGCGTACTGGACGTGCTGTCGCGGCCACAACCGTTGACCATATCAAGGCTAAGGCACATGGGGGTACCGATGATGATTCGAACCTTGAAAGCCTGTGTTGGCCCTGCCACCGCTCGAAAACGGGGCGTGATCGTTTCAAATGATAGTAATTATCATCAACAGGCGTAGAGGGGAGGGGGAGGTCAAATCCCTGTAGCCGGGCGACCAAAGGACCGCCGCCTAGCCTTTCTTCACATCGCCGCAGGTTAGAAAACTTTTTTTGGGGTCCCCCAGCCGATGATTAATAGGAGTTTTCGATTATGTCAGGACCGCCGAAAACCCCTACCCATCTGCGTTTGGTGAGGGGTAACCCATCCAAACGGCCGATCAACAAAAACGAGCCGCAGCCACCTAAAGGGGTCCCCCCAGTTCCCAAGCATTTCGACAAGCAGGGGAAGTACTGGTTTAAGCGGATGGCTGAAGAGTTGGACGCCATCGGTGTGATCTCCCAGCTTGATGGGCGAGCCCTTGAACTGCTTGTGGAAGCGTATACCGAATACAGACATCACTGTGACACGCTGGAGATTGAGGGGTATACGTACCGAACTGAAACGCAGACTGGTGACGTCATGATAAAGGCACACCCGGCTGCAATTATGAAAGCTGACGCCTGGAAGAGGCTGCGAGCCATGCTTGGTGAGTTCGGAATGACGCCTGCCAGTCGCTCGAAGGTAAGTACAAAAACTCCGGGCGAAGTTGATCTTATTGCTGAATTTATGAAAGCGAGGGACTGATGGCTAAAGTTTCTGATGGCATACGTTACGCCGAACGCGTCGTTGCCGGGGAAGTTATTGCCTGTGAATATGTCCGTCTTTCCTGCCAGCGATTTCTTGATGATCTTAAGCACGGTGAAGAACGTGGCATCTATTTCAGCGAGCCCCGCGCACAACACATCCTCAATTTCTATAAATTCGTGCCTCATGTTAAAGGAGCACTGGCAGGCCAGCCGATTGAGCTGATGGACTGGCATGTTTTCATTCTGATCAACATCTTCGGTTTTGTTATTCCCCTGGTAAATGAAGAAACAGGCGAAGTTGAGCTGCGTAATGATGGCAGCGGCCGTCCGGTGATGGTTCGCAGGTTTCGCACGGCATATAACGAAGTCGCCCGTAAAAATGCCAAATCGACATTATCTTCTGGCGTTGGTCTTTATATGGCTGGCGCCGATGGTGAGGGCGGGGCAGAGGTTTATTCCGCAGCGACTACGCGGGATCAGGCTCGCATCGTTTTTGAAGATGCGAAAAACATGGTTAAAAAAGCGAAACCCACACTTGGGCGACTGTTTGAATTCAATAAACTGGCGATCTACCAGGAGCAGACAGCATCCAAGTTTGAACCGCTTTCTTCTGATGCCAACAATCTTGATGGTCTCAATATCCATTGTGGCATCGTCGACGAACTTCATGCGCATAAAACCCGTGATGTCTGGGACGTTCTGGAGACTGCAACCGGCGCACGATTGCAGTCTCTTCTGTTTGGCATAACGACTGCCGGGTTTAACAAAGAAGGGATTTGTTACGAGCTGCGCGATTATGCCATTAAGGTGCTGCGTGGCTATAACAGCGAAGTGGAAGGCGCTGTTAAGGATGATACCTTTTTCGCTATTATCTTCACGCTGGATAAGGATGATGATCCGTTTGATGAAACAGTCTGGCAAAAGGCTAACCCCGGGCTGGGTATCTGTAAGCGCTGGGATGATCTTCGACGCCTGGCAAAGAAGGCCAAAGAACAGGTTTCCGCCAGAGTAAACTTTTTCACCAAACACATGAATATCTGGGTGACCGCTGAGTCAGCCTGGATGGACATGATTAAGTGGGAAAAATGTGAGTTTATAGCCCCCCCTCATGAGCTGAAAACATACCCGATGTGGGCTGGCGTGGATCTGGCCCACAAGATTGATATTTGCGCAGCAGTAAAACTCTGGCGGGCAGACAACGGTCACGCGCATGCAGACTTTAAATTCTGGTTACCCGAAGGGCGGCTGGAAAAATGTTCCGCTCAAATGGCGCAGATGTATCGCAAATGGGCTGAGATTGGGAAGCTGGAACTGACCGATGGTGATGTTATCGATCATGCGCAGATTAAAGCTGATTTTCTGGAATGGATTAGTGGCGAAAACCTGAAGGAAACCGGATTTGACCCTTGGAGCGCGACACAGTTTAGCCTGGCTCTGGCAGAAGAAGGTGTGCCGCTGGTGGAGGTTCCGCAGACGGTCAGAAACTTTTCTGAGTCAATGAAAGAGGTGGAGTCTCTGGTCTACGGCGGGCGTTTTCATCACAGTAATCATCCGGTTATGAACTGGATGATGTCTAATGTCACCGTCAAGCCTGACAAAAACGACAATATCTTTCCGAACAAATCCACACCCGAAGCAAAAATAGACGGTCCCGCTGCGCTATTTACTGCAATGAGCAGAATGCTGGTTAACGGTGGTGGTGAAGCTGATTTCCTGTCCACACTCGACCCTGACGAAGATCTTTTAATTCTATGAAAACATTAATGACTGATGCTATTGGGCTGGCAGGGTTCGGTTCGCTCGCTGCTGGCGTATATCTCAAGTTCGGGCTGGCTTCATCTCTGATAATGTCCGGTAGTTTGCTTTTGCTTTATGCGCTGGTGGTCGCAATGAGGGGGAAAAATGCTGCTTGATGCCCTGTTTCGCAATGAACCACTGGAGAATCCTTCTACCCCAATTACGGGAGAATCAGCAGAAACGGACAATATTTTTGCCCGCGATGTTTTTGTCAGCCCCGAAACTGCGATGAAACTGGCGGCTGTTTACGCCTGTATTTATGTTATTTCCTCAAATATTGCACAGATGCCGCTACATGTGATGAGGAAAACCAATAACAAGGTTGAAGCAGCACGCGATCATCCGGTGTTCTACCTGGTGCATGATGAACCGAATGTGTGGCAGACCAGCTATAAATGGCGTGAGTTAAAACAGCGTCATATTTTGGGTTGGGGTAATGGTTATACATGGGTAAAACGTTCCCGGCGTGGTGAGGTTTCCGGCCTGGAATGCTGTATGCCGTGGGAAACCACGCTACTTAACACCGGAGGTCGTTACACCTATGGGGTTTACAACGAAGAAGGCGCGTTTGCTATAAACCCTGACGATATGGTGCATATCAGGGCACTGGGTAATAACCAGAAAATGGGACTCAGCCCGATCATGCAACACGCCGAGACGATCGGTATGGGTATGAGCGGGCAGGCATACACCAGTTCTTTCTTCAGTGGCAATGCCCGACCAGCCGGCATCATTTCTGTAAAAAGCCAGTTGAATGATGAAAGTTGGGGGCGTTTAAAAAGCATGTGGCAAAAGGCAGTTGTTGCGCTGCGTAGCCAGGAGAATAAAACAATGCTTCTCCCGGCAGAGCTGGATTACAAAGCGCTGACTGTTTCCCCTGTTGATGCGCAGATCATCGACATGTCTAAACTGAACCGCTCCATGATTGCCGGGATATTCAATGTTCCTGCACACATGATTAACGATCTCGAAAAAGCCACCTTCTCAAACATTACGCAGCAGGCCATTCAGTTTGTCCGCTACACGATCATGCCGTGGGTAACGAACTGGGAGCAGGAGCTTAACCGACGGCTGTTTACTCGTGCGGAGCTGGCGGCCGGGTATTACGTCCGGTTTAACCTGACAGGCCTGCTACGCGGAACCCCGCAGGAGCGTGCTCAGTTCTACCACTTTGCGATCACTGATGGCTGGATGAGCCGTAACGAGGCGCGAGCATTTGAAGATATGAACCCGGTAGACGGCCTGGATGAAATGCTGGTAAGCGTGAACGCGGCTAACCCGGCAGACGATTTTAAGGCACCAAAACCCGACGAGGAAAAAACCAATGAATGACCGTGAAACACGCTGCTATAGCGGGGAGGTTCGCGCGGAACAACGCACCGATGAGCCCACCCGCATTCTGGGTTACGGATCGGTGTTTAACAGTCGCTCGGAACCTCTCTGGGGTTTTCGTGAAATTATCAAACCCGGTGCTTTTGACGATGTGCTGAATGATGATGTTCGCGGGCTGTTTAACCATGACCCTAATTTTATCCTTGGTCGTAGCGCTGCCGGAACGTTGTCACTGTCTGTAGATGATCGCGGTCTGCGTTACGACATTACCGCGCCGGATACGCAAACCATTCGCGACCTGGTGCTGGCACCCATGCTGCGCGGTGACATTAATCAGTCGTCCTTTGCCTTTCGTGTCGCCCGCGACGGCGAACACTGGTACGAGGACGACGAAGGGGTAGTTATTCGCGAAATATCGAAGTTTTCCCGGCTGTTTGATGTCAGTCCGGTGACCTATCCCGCATATCAGGAGGCCGATTCCGGCGTCCGATCGATGAAAGCCTGGCAGGAGGCGCGCGACAGCGGTGCGCTACATAACGCCATTAATCAACGAATGGCGCGTGAGCGCCTGCTGACTCTTCTTAACGCGTAAGGAAAAACCATGAAACTGCATGAAATGAAGCAAAAACGTAACACCATCGCCACTGATATGCGTGCTCTGCACGATAAAATTGGTGATACCACCTGGACCGAAGAGCAGCGCACTCAGTGGAACGCCGCAAAATCCGAACTGGACGCGCTTGATGAGCGTATCGCTCGTGAAGAGGAATTGCGCCGCCATGATCAGTCTTTTGTTGATGAACAGGAGCCTGAACAGCGCCAGCGTCAGGAAAGTCCTGAAATGCAGGCAGAAGTGCGCCGTGCTGCTGCATTCGATCGTCTCCTGCGCCATGGCTTCGGTGAGCTGACTGCTGAAGAACGTCAGGCCGTTAAAGAACTTCGTGCGCAGGGAACGACACCTGATGATAAAGGTGGTTATACGGTCCCTACCCAGATGCGAAATGCCATCATTGATGCCATGAAAGCTTACGGCGGGATCGTGAGCGTTGCGCAAATCCTCAATACTTCAAACGGTCAGGATATTACCTGGTCCACTTCTGATGGTACAGCTGAGGAGGGGGAACTGCTTGCAGAAAACGCTGCAGCAACGGAGGGGGATGTGACATTCGGCACCGCAATCCTGGGGGCTAAAAAACTGTCATCCAAAATTATCCGCGTCTCCAATGAACTGCTGCAGGACAGCGGTGTAGATATTGAAGCATACCTGGCTGGACGTATTGCGCAGCGTATTGGCCGCGGTGAAGCCAAATATCTCGTGCAGGGTACCGGCGCTGGTACACCTCAGCAACCTAAAGGACTGGCGGCTTCAGTTACCGGGACTGTTTCTGCGGCGGCGGCCGCAGTATTCACCTGGCAGGAAATGAACAGCCTGAAGCATGCGATCGATCCGGCATATCGCGGTGGTCCAAGTTTCCGCTGGGCGTTTAATGACGGCACTCTTCAGGTAATCGAAGAGATGGTGGATGATCAGAAGCGCCCTCTGTGGCTTCCTGATGTTGTTGGTGGTTCCCCGGCAACCGTTCTTGGTATTCCCTATGTAATTGATCAGGCGATTGATGCTGCGGCAGCGAGTAAGAAATTCATTTTCCTTGGTGATTTCAATCGCTTCATTGTTCGCCGTGTTTCCTACATGACCCTGAAGCGTCTGGTTGAGCGTTACGCAGAGTATGATCAGACCGCATTCCTGGCCTTCCATCGCTTTGACTGCGTGCTGGAAGATACAGCGGCCATCAAAGCGCTTGTGGGTAAGGCGCCGTAATCAACACTTCTGCTGCCTCCTGATGCCGCGTAAGCGGTTTTTTTATGCCCGCAGTTCGCTGCGGGCCGGATAAAACGATGAGCGAAATGATAGAGAAGCTAAGGGCTCAGTGTCGGATCGATGCTGACGATACAACGGAAGATGAAATGTTGTTGCTCTACTACGGCGCCGCAAGGCGTATGGCAGAGAATTACATCAACCGAAAACTGTATGAAGATAAGGTACCTGAATCTGATCCTGATGGACTCAGTATTGCTGACGATATTTTGCTGGCATTGATGCTTCTCGTTGGGCACTGGTTTGAAAACAGAGAACCAGTCAATGTCGGAAATATTGTTACCACCTTCCCGTTTGGTTTTGAGTCATTGCTTCAACCATACCGATACATACCGCTGTAGGGAGGGATTATGCAGGCAGGTCGATTACGCCATCGCATTACTATCCTGAACTTTACTTCTTTTCGTGATACGACAGGCCAGCCGGTTGAAGAGTGGCAGGAGGGAAAGACCATATGGGCGGAAGTGCTGGGTATCAGTGGTCGTGAGCAGTTGCAATCAGGAGCAGAAACGGCACAGGCAACAATTCGGGTGTGGGTCCGTTTCCGGCGTGATGTGACTGCTGCGTCAAGATTAAAGGTGCTCACTGGACCATTTAAAGGCGCGGTACTGAATATCATCAGCCCCCCCATACCCGACAGTAAAGCCACCAGGCTGGAAATACTCTGTAAAAATGGAGCAGAAAAATGATTGATATCAGTCTGGATTTTTCTGGCCTTGAAGAGATATCCCGCGATCTGGAATTACTGAGCCGCGCCGAAAACAACAAAGTTCTGCGTGATGCCACTCGAGCTGGTGCTGAGGTTCTGAAAGATGAGGTGATATTAAGAGCGCCTGAACGAACCGGCAAACTGAAGAAAAACGTTGTGGTGCTGACGCAGCGATCACGTAAACGCGGTGATATTTCATCCGGTGTTCATATTCGGGGTCGAAACATGCGAACGGGTAACAGCGATAATTCAATGAAAGCCTCCGATCGACGTAACGCGTTTTACTGGCGATTTGTCGAAATGGGCACAGTGAATATGCCCCCACATCCTTTTGTCCGTCCTGCGTTTGATACCCGCGAAGAACTGGCGACGCAGGTTGCTATGAAACGCATGAACCAGGCCATTGATGAGGTGCTGAGTAAATGACGGAAGATGACCTTTATCTTTTGCTGAAGCCTCTGGCCGGTGGACAAGTTTATCCTTACGTTGCGCCGCTGGGTAGTGATGGTCAGCCCTCGATATCACCGCCATGGGTTATTTTTTCACTTATTTCTGATGTGACCGCCGATGTTCTTTGTGGGCAGGCCGAATCAGGGATATCAGTCCAGGTGGATGTTTACTCACTGACTCTCAAAGAGGCGCGGAATCTTCGTGATAGGGCGCTTCAGGTGGTTAAGCCACTCAATCCCACCAATATAAGCAAAACCCCTGGTTATGAACCAGAGAACCGGTATTACCGGGCGACGCTGGAATTTCAGGTCACTGTCTGACAAATCCATTAACTCACAGACCCGCTACGGCGGGTTTTCTATTTTCAGGAGACAAATATGTCCTCACTGTATGAAAAATCGCAGGGTACTAAAATTCAGATCACATCTGCGCCAGCGACACTGGATACGATTGGCGCCGCAACCTGGCTGGATTTGCACTGTACTATCAAAGAAGTCCAGTTTACTGGCGGTCAGAAGCAGGACATTGATGTCACCACACTGTGTTCAACCGAGCAGGAAAACATCAACGGCCTGGGCGCTCAGTCAGAAATCTCCATGTCCGGTAATTTCTACGTTAACCCGGCACAGGATGCGTTGCGTGAAGCTTACGATAACGACACCACGTATGGTTTCCGGATTGTCTTCCCGTCTGGTATTGGCTTCCAGTTCCTGTCTGAAGTCCGTCAGCATACCTGGTCTTCAGGAACAAACAGCGTGGTGGCCGCAACATTCTCATTACGACTAAAAGGTAAGCCGACGAAAATTGATAACGCGCTGCGCCTTACCACCGATCTGCCTGACACCAAATCCGTTTCCTCTGGTGCGGCTTTGTCACTGACGGTAGTAGCTGCCGGGGGAACAGCGCCTTATTCCTACGTCTGGAAGAAAGGCGGCAGCGCGGTTAGTGGACAGACGACAGCAACCTTCAACAAGGCAAACGCTGCTGCAGGTGATGCCGGTGATTACGTTTGTGAAGTTACTGACGCCTCCACACCTGCTGGAAAAGTTACCTCAGCAACCTGCGTCGTAACGGTAGCGTAAATCATCT
Organism: Citrobacter sp. W9; assembly: GCF_026719375.1. Lineage (NCBI taxonomy): Bacteria > Pseudomonadati > Pseudomonadota > Gammaproteobacteria > Enterobacterales > Enterobacteriaceae > Citrobacter > Citrobacter sp. W9. The sequence goes on from NZ_JAPPTE010000042.1 coordinate 8,826, forward strand.
TCTTTAATCAGGGATAAAAAATGGCTAAGAGTCTTAAAGAACTGGCGCTGGCTAAAATGTCAGGCTTTCGTCATAAAATCATTACGGTCCCTGAATGGGGCGGTGTGAAGGTTGTTCTGCGGGAACCTTCTGGCGAAGGGTGGTTACGTTGGCAGGAAATTGCAAAATCTGGTGCTGATGAAGAAGGCGAGGTATCTGTATCAGAAAAAGCACACCGTAATCTTTGTGCTGACGTCGTGCTGTTCATTGATGTCCTTTGCGATACCAACAAGCAACCGGTATTCAGCGTCGATGAAGAAGAGCAGGTACGTGAAATTTACGGCCCCGTTCACTCACGTCTGCTAAAACAGGCGCTTGACCTTATCAACAGCGCGGATGAAGCGCGGGAAAAGTCGCAACCCCCGGCGTAAAGTTTCTGATGGCGCTTGCGCTCCGCATGGGGCGCACGCTCTCAGAACTTCGGCAGACCATGACAGCAAGCGAGCTTTTGATGTGGATTGAGTTCGACAGGCAAAGCCCCATTGGCGATATTCGCGGTGATATTCAGGCTGCTCAGGTCGTCTCGGCCGTCTACGGATCACAGGGGGCAAAAGTAGCGTTGGAAGATGCGATCCTGCGCTGGGGTGGGGACGAGCAATCAGCATCGAATGACCCGTTTGCAGGGCTCGAGGCTGCATTAATAGCAGCAACTCAGTGACATTTATTCAGTAAGATAATAGGATTTACCTCATTGATGATGTTTAGGGGAAGGTCATGGAAATCTTACTTATTTCAATTGTTATTGGTCTGATACCTGCACTGATTGCAAGTAGCAAAGGACGCTCTTTTTTGGGGTGGTGGATTTATGGGGCTCTGCTGTTCATTGTTGCCTTAGTCCACTCTTTAGTTATTAAAAAAGATGTACAGTTTGAAGAAAAAGAGAAGCTGGAATTTGATGGTATGAAAAAATGCCCATTCTGTGCTGAATTAATAAAAAAAGAAGCCATCAAATGCAAGCATTGTGGTAGTGATTTGTTATCAAGTGATCATCCTACAAAAACAGATGAAGATTATCTTGAGGAAGCCCGACGAAAAGTCTGGGAAAAATAATAATACAAACCGCTTCGGCGGTTTTTTTGTTTCTGGAGAATGAACAATGGCCACCTTGCGAGAATTGATTATTAAAGTGTCCGCAAATTCACAATCTTTCCAGACAGAAATTTCTCGCGCTTCACGTATGGGACAAGATTATTACAAAACCATGCAGAATGGGGGGCGTCAAGCTGCTGCAGCATCAAGAGAGACACAGAGAGCGCTGGCAGAAGTAACAAGCCAACTTAATTCTGCAAAATCATCTGCTATGGGGCTTGCTGGCGCTTTCGCCGGTGCATACGCTACTGGGAATTTGATATCTCTTGCGGATGAATGGAGTTCGGTTAATGCTCGATTGAAGCAGGCCTCGCAATCAACTGATGACTTCAATCAGTCACAACGCACTCTGATGGATATTAGTCAGCGAACAGGAACAGCATTTTCAGATAACGCAAACCTGTTTGCACGCTCAGCGGCATCAATGCGTGAATTCGGTTATAGCTCCGAAGAAGTACTAAATGTTACTGAGGCTATTTCTACCGGATTGAAACTTTCTGGTGCAAGCACGGCAGAGGCGAGTTCTGTTATTACCCAATTCAGCCAGGCGCTGGCTCAAGGGGTTTTACGTGGTGAGGAGTTTAACTCAGTTAATGAGAATGGCGATCGCGTTATCAGAGCTCTTGCCTCTGGGATGGGGGTAGCCAGAAAAGACTTAAAGGCAATGGCTGACGCAGGCCAACTTACTGCTGACAAGGTTGTTCCGGCACTAATCAGCCAGCTAGGATCACTTCGTGAAGAATACAACGCAATGCCGCAGACTGTATCCGCTGCAACAACAAAAATTGAAAACGCCTTTATGGCATGGGTTGGCGGCGCAAATGAAGCAAGCGGTGTTAGTCGGACATTAACAGGCGCATTAAATGGGATTGCAGATAACATTGATGAGGTTGCAACTGCCGCAGGTGTTCTTGTTGCTGTTGGCGCAGCGCGTTGGTTCGGAGATATAGCATCAGGAGCATTTTCAGCGACATCTGGATTATTAAATGCAGCAAAGAGTGAAATTGCGCTTGCTGAAGCGCAAGTGAGAGGTACTCAAATATCCACGGCTCGCGCTCGTGCAGCTGTGTATCGGGCACAACAAGCTTTAATTGCTACTAGGGGAACTGATGCACAGGCAGCAGCGGAGAAAAGGTTATCTGATGCTCAAGCATCATTAATTAGAAATATTTCGGCAAGGACCGCAGCGCAGGAAGCCCTAAATAATGTGACATCGTTAGGTTCTCGATTGATGGGTGGTGCTCTTGGTGTCAACAACGGGTAAAAAGTGATCCACTTACCGCCACCACCAACGGTTTAATATTGATCCACCTTGTTTACTCAGGATTAGCTTCAGCTATAACCCCGGCCTTTCGTTTCTGCTTCAGTCGATAGC
>NZ_JAPPTE010000043.1:0-10903 GCF_026719375.1 Citrobacter sp. W9
TCAGGGGAATAGTGTTTCCGGGGAAGTCTTTCTTTAGCGCGCATGAGGTGTCCACCTGCAAAATAAGTGGGTGCTTAAGTTACAGGATCCTGGATTCGGGACCAGACGGTACTCAGACGACGCTTACAGTGCTTCTAGCTCACCCTCGATTTCAACCGATAGGTTAGCCGCTTGGTGCGCCTTGTAACTAAGTTGATTAAACTGAGCGTTAAGCGCTGGCAGGTATCGCGCCTCAGTAATAAACCAACGGCAACGAATGCAGTTTTCAGGGCCATGCGGTACGCTGCCATAGATGCGATTAACGGCAGCACTTGCATCTCTAATCAACTCACCACCGTTCCAGCACCCGCCCAGCGTACTGACTTCATCGGATTTTACGGTGTTGCCTCCGACCAAACATAAGCCAGCTGAACGCTCCTCCCAGCCGATGGGATTACGGTTAACTAATGCCGCCTGAATGCTATCTTCTTTGTGATAGACCATTTTGCATTGAATTTGCGCTAGTGAGGCATCTTTGAGGAAGTTGCGCACTGATTGCTTGGCTTTACCCTCAAGCTCCCCCTCGGCTTCACTCATTTTTTCCGCCATCACGGACGGGGTAATTTTGTTGTAGTAGATGGTCATTAGGATACGTGAGTGCCCTGCCAGTAGTTTGGATATGACCGGTAGTGGCAATTGGGTATCCATCGTGTAGGCAGTTATCAGCGATACACGCAAGCTGTGCAGGGGGAAATTTGTGGCAACCTTAGCGTTTTCTGGAGTGTCTTCTGGGTAATCCACAACCAGTTTAAGTCGCTCTCCATTATCAAGCGTATTACCTTGCTCAGCGAGCTGGTTTTCCAATTCCAGTAACAATTGATACCAGAAAGGTGCTATATTCGCAGCCCCACAAATTGGTTTGTATTTATCTTCTCCTTTCGCTGACGCATCCCGAAACAGAAAGGCGATTTCACCCATGCTTTCTAACTGGGTTTGTGACTTATGTTTGCCAATATGTTTAGTTAACAGCGTGGTGCAGTCTGTCGGTTTCACTATAGGGTTGTATTTTTCCTGCCAGTTACGCAGTTTTTCCAGCCAATATAATACTTCCTCATTCTGCCAAGGGATGATGTAGCCCCGCTCAAGTTCGTCTTTATTTTGGTCAGCGGTTTTGTTGGTGTTGATATATAAACCTGTGGAATACTGGCCTGTCATGGTGTCATGGATACGGCGAATGATGCCTTTACCAAAAGGGCGTTTTTCGCTACCGAGCGCAAAGTCATGCTTGTCATTGAGCTTCCAACGACCGCTTTCATAACGCCACGTATCCGCTTCACCACTGTCTAACATACGCACTTGATAGGTGCGCAGTGGCAGATGCAGCTTCATAAATATAACCATCGCTTTGACAGGTGACCAGATTTGGTGGAGGGTGATTCTTTTATTATCTCTAGTCACCTCTTTGGTACGCCACACACAATCGGGGTCAGATTTGTCAATCAAGTCAGGCTCAACTTCAAACCAATCGCCACCTGATTTCCTTTGCCCTGCCTGCTCTTGTGCCCATGTCCAATGCTTGAAATGTCGGTAGTGATAGCTAGGCAGTAACGACTCGCCTTGTGGTAGGTTTTGCTCAATCACCGTCAGTTCCGCTTTATCTGGCAATGGACACAGAATTTGGCGCAGGTCTTGGATGTAACGATACGGAAGTGGGTTACGCACGGTTTCAGTGTGTGATTGTTGCCTCTTAATTTTGCTCAGCGGATTGCGAACCAGTGGCATTAAGTTGCCGCTATCATCTTCTTCAGATAGATGATGCTCAATGACGTAATTAATGAAGTCACCGAGGTGGTTGATAGATTTTGATACTTTGACGGGGTCGTTAATAGTTTTTCTCACAGTAGCTTCTAGCTCTTCAGTGGAGCAGATATGGCCATTGTAGCCCTTGAAAAACAGACCAATATCAGTTGCATAGGGAGCGCACTCCAACAGGTAGGACTCAAAAAAACGGCTCAACGCGGAAAGCTTGTGGTCAACCCCCACATGCTGTGTCGCCATCCACTCAGCGGCTAATTCCTGCCATTGCTCCCACTCAGGGCCAAGGGTGGTGAGCATCCATTTAAACGTTAAGTCCGATGTACGCCCGTCATGTTTCTTGACTTTTTTTGCCATTATTTACCTCGTAATTTCGGATGCTTGCCTGTGAAATAGCCTTGCGGGTCAATATCGTCAAAACCGTGCTCGACCAACTCTTTCCAATCTAGCGATTTTACTTTGGACTCAGGATTTGCCAGTTGTAGCGTGGCCTTGTTGAGTTCATCGGAAATTTCCTGCTGCCCTTTACCTGTGTAGGGAACTTGAGACTCCAGTGATTTATGGTGCATACATCGTCGTATCACCAACGGGTTAAGTCCTGAACGCTCTAAGCGTCTGCCATAACTATGACGATGACCGTGCGGGTCGAACCCTTCCGATTTGTTTGGCTCTAAGCCAATGCGCCTTAATCCCGCCGCATAGCTTTGGTGAAACGCATTCAAAGTGTATGGGTTTCCAAGGGCGCTGTGATGGAATGAAATGAACGCATAGGTGTGATGGCAGTCAATACTGGCTCGATATTTTTGGTATCTCTTCCACAGTGACATAAAAACCTTGCCATAATCCGTTGGAAACCACTGAACTTGTATGTAGTTATCTCGATGGTCTACAACTCTTGTTTTCCAGCCAACGTATGCCGTGCCTTTCATTCGTTTGCGTGGTATACGAGCGTATTTTTCTTGTAAATAGGCTTCTCTGGTTTTTGTCCCTGAGCGACTACGCCAACCTTCGGGTGCTTTACCATCGACTTCGTTGTAAATTCGAACTATCGCTTTTTCAGGGTCATACGGATCTTCAAGTACATCAGTCACCCACAGCATAATAGCTTCGCTTTCACGCAAACCGCCACCGTGCATCAAGAGCAGCATAAGCTTATCTCTCAACGCAACTCGTGGATCTTTTGCTCCGCCAATACCATCTTTATAGAATGATTCCCAATGCTTATCTGGGAATGCTAAAGCATCGTCTTCGGCTTTCGTCAATGGAGTACGTCCTTTCATTGTGCGAGCTTTACGGATGGTTTTGTTAACGGTTTTATCTTCAATATGTCCAAGGAAGTCATTTTGGTTTTTTCGATACCAAGCAGCGTAATTAAGGCGTTGCTCATGAGGTGTGGCATCTCGCAAAGGGTTCATTGGCTCTGCGCCATGCTTGTTAGCCAGCCAATCAGTAAATGCCGTTAATCGATGAATATGTTTATTGACGTTATCAGTTGAGCTTGGCACCCAGTACAAGCCAGAGGGATCTAAACCATCTTCACCGATGGTGCCTGTGTAAAGACGCTTAGCAAAGGTTTGGAATAGCATTTTAGGATCTTCAAATAATCCTTTGTTGGCTTCCATGTAATCCAAGAGCAAAGAAGTGGCTTGTATAAAACCATTCATTAAAGCATTACTAGCACCATCAGCTTCCATCTTTAGCAAGTAATCGGTAACTGAACCAACTTCACCTTGTTCGGTGATCAAGATGGGGAGCTGACTTTTAATGCCAGTATTATCTTCTACGATAGTTGCTTTGACTTTAACCGATGACAAGGTTCATTCCTTTATACACGTTAAACATACAATACACTATAATTCTAAAGAGTTTATTGTCAAATAAAAAGGCAGATTTCTCTGCCTTAATACACAATATACATAGTTCAAGGTACTATATATAACTTAAGGGCGTTTTATTTTTGTGTGCTTATTTACCATCCGTTTCATCATCTACTTTCTGAGTCATGATTGGAGGCGGCGCTTCATTATCAATTTTCCTACGGCCTTCATCGCTGAAGAAGATTTTCCAGATAAAGTGCCCGACAAAAAGGATTCCGCATCCTATAATCAGCGCCCAGTCGAAAGTGTCAAATGGTCTGTTAAAATAATCAAACATATAGTTCTCCAGGGTAGAGTTCGTGACTAAGCCCGTTAAACGTTGTGTGGATAATTGCTCCACCAGACCGGGCAATGCAATTCATTGTTTTTTTCAGACCATCCGGCATCTATGAGTAATCTCTTCACAAAAAATGGCTGGTTTCTGAAGATATCTGTAGAAATTGATGTAGCTTTAATGACACTTCCTTTTTCACCAGGTTTTGTTGGTTTCTCGTAACGCGTTATACCGATATGCTGTAGACGTGACCTAATCGCGCCATCTGTCCTATTCATTTTCTTGGCAATCACTTCTATTGAACGATGCTCAGATAGAAGTGTAATTAAAAACTTATAGTTTCCACATACCCATTTGGCTGGTTTTTGTGGTTCTCTTTGGTTCCGTTCAGGCACTGATCTTTCCTTAATTTGTTGTGGTTTTTCACTATCACAATCAATGTCAGTTCTGGCCGGGTAATTTGAAATGGTTTTATCTGGTACGGTTTCATAGATAATTTCATTAAGCACTATATGCTTGCTCCACCAATCTGGGGCGGTAAGGTCGAATCCATCAATGTGCCAGCCGAATTCGATTAGTGGCAGGACATCAAGAAAACGTTTTTTTGATAATTTCGCAGAACTTATTTTTTTATTTAACCATATAACCGTACTAGATGAATCGTCTTCAGCGCCCACGGTAATCATTCCAAGCTCTATAAGTTGCTGAAGAGTGGATTGATGGCTTCTTAAGGTAAGCTCGGCAAGTGCCGTTTTACTGATACCATGTTGTATCGCCTTAAGTAAGACCCGAGTATCGTCAGGAGTCCACGGTTTACCGGTAATGAGGTGTGAAGATGTTTTCTTATGTAGCTGATCAGTATCCTCATCTTCGGGTACTAACAGGCTTGTGTTTCTTGTTCGCCACCATTCTGGAGAGTACAGAACATTTTCACCATTTATGCAGTGTGCTACCCATCCATTATCTAGCAGGGTTTTAAGAGTTATACCTGAAGCTGGTTCAGCCGGTGGCACTCTGATTGAAGAGTTAGGCTTGAGGGTAATTTCGTTAGGCTCGGAGAGATTTTCTCTTATGAGAAGGTATAAATCCAACTCGATACATCTTAACTGGATTATCCTTTCATTGTATCCAAGAATGGACGTAAGCGCTGCAAATGAGTAACCATCCTTAAGCCCTTTTATAAGCTTCAGATCTTCAGCTGGTGACCATGACGGTAATTTCTTCTTCATTCACTTGCCTTAGAGTGAACTAAATATTTCTGATATTACTTGTAAATCAATAATTCTTGAATCGAGAATGGGGGCGTTTTGAGGTGTATAAATCGCACTTAGACTCGACCATTTAGTATCCGTGGTTGAAGAGCTCCTCAACTCCAGCATTTACGACATCCTGGTTTCCAGGGATGTAACGTGGCCAGCCTTCTACCTCTTTGATGTTCTTAACGATAACTCCTTCGAAGCCAAATTGATCTGCCGATATATCAACAATATGGAATTCATCGTTGTTGGAGATCTCACACCAGTAATGACCGAACCCGCCATACATAGTGAATAACCCGCCGTCAGATTTCCCATCGCCACCTCTAATCACAGCTGATAACCCTTTGCTATGTGCCAGACGAGCTAATAGCAGACTGGCAAATAGGCATGTGCCCGTTGTGTCATCGGTATCACAGTCAGCGAGGATACCGTTCAGTAATGCCCGTGCTTCAGTCGCAACATCATTAATGAGGTTTTTCATCAGGGTTACTTATCGCAAATCGGTTTCAGGGGATTCTGCCAGACAGGCCGTAGCGTGACAATTTTTTATGACCCCAATAGGGGGCGAAATTAACGGGTCTTAGAATTTCGTCACCGATGAATGTTGCGTTAATCTTTTTTTATATAAAGAGGAGCTAACCATGAATAAAATGAAGTACAGTGCAGTATTGAATGAATGGAATTTTAAGTATGATTCTGCTGAAAGATTCGGTGACTCACACTTTCTTTATATCCATAATTTCATGAACGATCAGAGCCAGTTACTTGGTATTATCATAGCTGATTTTTTGAAGGTTCCTCAGATAGAACTTCTTCCTATTCAGACCGCCATAGATAACCTTGTAAGGTTATTAAAGGTTCAGACATCCAGGTCGTTAACGTCTGATGAGGGTGTTGATCTTGCTCAATTCCTCACTCAGTACCTCAGACAGACACAATCTTATGCTGCGGTTTCAAGTATGTGTCCGGTTGGTCAAAAGTTGAATTTTTTCCTGAACATCTACCCAAGAAAAGGTAATAAAGAGTTTTCTTTTCGATTATTCGCAATCACCACACTCAATGAAATTACAAGCGTGTCTGAATTTGTTGAAATGGCACATAGTACTCAACAAAGTGATCTGATTAATAATCCTGGTTATTTTGTTTGATTACTAAATAATTCCATATTGAAATCATTAACCATCACTTAACAGTGATGGTTTTTTGTTTTATTTCAATTATCTTTTTGTTCGATATGACTATCTGCTTTTTATAATCTGATTTCACTTACTATCATGCTGATACTACTAGGTAAAATGGTCGTGATGACTTTAATTCATGCTATTCCATTGAGATTTGTGTTTACAATCAATAAAAATATTGTTAATAAAATGTAATCCTTAACATAAATCAACATGGATATGGAACCTACACTACAATGGCAAAGAAAAACATACATCAGGAAGAGATTGTATTCGCGAAGAAACAGCTTGTTCTCCTTGCAACATTAAAAGGGAAGGTAAGTGAATTGATTCTAAAGTGGGAAGGGAACATTGGAGCTGAGACTCCTGACTTGAATCGCCACGGGTTTAACAGACACCTCAGAGTCATTTAAGATGGCTTAAAGAGAGGTGCCCATGAGCAGTAAGCGTTATCCCGAAGAGTTTAAAATTGAAGCAGTCAAACAGGTTGTTGATCGCGGTTATTCTGTTGCCAGCGTTGCAACACGTCTCGATATCACCACCCACAGCCTTTACGCCTGGATAAAGAAGTACGGTCCGGATTCTTCCACTAATAAAGAACAGTCAGATGTTCAGGCCGAGATCCGCCGTCTCCAGAAAGAGCTGAAACGGGTTACCGACGAACGGGACATATTAAAAAAAGCCGCTGTAGATTCAATTGGTCAACGCAACAGTTATGTGAAAACATGGGGTTGCGGAGGTTTTTTGAATGAGACGAACATTTACAGCAGAGGAAAAAGCCTCTGTTTTTGAACTATGGAAGAACGGAACAGGCTTCAGTGAAATAGCGAATATCCTGGGTTCAAAACCCGGAACGATCTTCACTATGTTAAGGGATACTGGCGGCATAAAACCCCATGAGCGTAAGCGGGCTGTAGCTCACCTGACACTGTCTGAGCGCGAGGAGATACGAGCTGGTTTGTCAGCCAAAATGAGCATTCGTGCGATAGCTACTGCGCTGAATCGCAGTCCTTCGACGATCTCACGTGAAGTTCAGCGTAATCGGGGCAGACGCTATTACAAAGCTGTTGATGCTAATAACCGAGCCAACAGAATGGCGAAAAGGCCAAAACCGTGCTTACTGGATCAAAATTTACCATTGCGAAAGCTTGTTCTGGAAAAGCTGGAGATGAAATGGTCTCCAGAGCAAATATCAGGATGGTTAAGGCGAACAAAACCACGTCAAAAAACGCTGCGAATATCACCTGAGACAATTTATAAAACGCTGTACTTTCGTAGCCGTGAAGCGCTACACCACCTGAATATACAGCATCTGCGACGGTCGCATAGCCTTCGCCATGGCAGGCGTCATACCCGCAAAGGCGAAAGAGGTACGATTAACATAGTGAACGGAACACCAATTCACGAACGTTCCCGAAATATCGATAACAGACGCTCTCTGGGGCATTGGGAGGGCGATTTAGTCTCAGGTACAAAAAACTCTCATATAGCCACACTTGTAGACCGAAAATCACGTTATACGATCATCCTTAGACTCAGGGGCAAAGATTCTGTCTCAGTAAATCAGGCTCTTACCGACAAATTCCTGAGTTTACCGTCAGAACTCAGAAAATCACTGACATGGGACAGAGGAATGGAACTGGCCAGACATCTGGAATTTACTGTCAGCACCGGCGTTAAAGTTTACTTCTGCGATCCTCAGAGTCCTTGGCAGCGGGGAACAAATGAGAACACAAATGGGCTAATTCGGCAGTACTTTCCTAAAAAGACATGTCTTGCCCAATATACTCAACATGAACTAGATCTGGTTGCTGCTCAGCTAAACAACAGACCGAGAAAGACACTGAAGTTCAAAACACCGAAAGAGATAATTGAAAGGGGTGTTGCATTGACAGATTGAATCTACAGCGGCGTACTTCGCAAAGCTGTCCGACTGAGGTACGCCTTTATCCGTGACAACACCTGTTGCTGGCCTGTTCGCCTGCTCTGTCGGGTGCTGGATGTTCATCCCAGTGGTTTTTACGCCTGGCTTCAGCAGCCGCATTCACAACGCCATCAGGCAGACCTGAGACTGACAGGACAGATTAAACAGTTCTGGCTGGAATCGGGATGCGTCTATGGTTATCGTAAAATCCATCTGGATCTGCGGGACAGCGGGCAACAGTGCGGAGTGAACAGAGTCTGGCGACTGATGAAACGTGTCGGGATAAAGGCTCAGGTCGGATACCGGAGCCCGCGGGCACGTAAAGGCGAGGCCAGTATCGTGTCGCCCAACAGGCTCCAGCGACAGTTCAATCCGGATGCTCCGAATGAGCGTTGGGTAACGGATATAACCTACATCAGAACCCACGAAGGCTGGCTGTATCTTGCCGTGGTTGTTGATCTGTTCTCACGCAAAATTATCGGCTGGTCCATGCAATCCCGGATGGCAAAGGACATTGTCCTGAACGCACTGCTGATGGCTGTATGGCGGCGTAATCCCCAAAAACAGGTGCTGGTTCATTCGGATCAGGGCAGTCAGTACACAAGCCATGAGTGGCAGTCGTTCCTGAAATCACACGGCCTGGAGGGCAGCATGAGCCGTCGCGGTAACTGCCATGATAATGCGGTTGCAGAAAGCTTTTTCCAATTGTTGAAACGCGAACGGATAAAGAAAAAGATCTACGGAACGCGGGAAGAAGCCCGCAGCGATATTTTTGATTACATCGAAATGTTTTATAACAGTAAGCGTCGGCATGGTTCTAGCGATCAGATTTCACCGACAGAATATGAAAACCAGTATTATCAACGGCTCGGAAGTGTCTAGATTATCCGTGGCGATTCAACTATCATCTTTTAATGAACCAACTTGAGTCAGTAGAAAAGCAAATATTTTCTAAGATTGGTGCTTGGAAAAAGACATCTTTGCTTTGAGTGTCAGTGAAGAAAAACTTTATGAACAAACTTAATCCTCCTGCTTTATGTAATTCTTTTTTTACCAGGGATTTCTAGGAGAATCTTAGTCCATAACCCATCTGTCATAAAATCAATTATCGAGTCTGATATCATGGCTTTATTTGCAATTCTTTGAGCAGTGTAAATTGCCTGACTTTTATCTTCGATAAAGATGCCATGAGGCACTAGACTAACATTATCTTCGGTTTTCCTTGCCCACATGCGGAGGCGGTAATCTATTATGTATTCGTCATACTCTATCCACAGATGAGGTCGAATTATCTGGCCAGTTCCAGCCAACGTTACTTCTCCAACGATGCGCTGGTGCGGTATACAGAATCTATCTAGCAGGCAACTTACAACCATAGTATGACCATCACATTCGAGTGGAAGTACATCATATTTATGTAACAGCTCGCAGACATAAGCAACTTCAGGGGTTATGAACATTTACGGCCTCATATTAGACGGGGAGGGTGCTTAATTGGTCATTAAGCCTAAGTGATGATGGAGCCCAGTAGCCGGAACCGCACATCCACCGTTCACCAGGAAATGAAAAACCCTCTCTGATAAGAAACTCCCTAAGTTCGGTGCTGATGACATTCTCAACCTTTAAGATGTAGTTATTTGTCTCAGCTGCTTCTTTTAATTTCGAGAGTAACTGTCTGAAAAATCCTTTGCCTGGGGTCTTCACTGAAATGGTTGCGACTACCAGTACCGACGAACCGAGGTATGACATTTTTCCCGTCCGGGCACGGATGTATAACTCATCTACTAACTGAAGACCTTGAACCTTCATTGATTTTGAATGAAAGATGCTTTTTTTTGCTTCAACCATTAAGTGAGTGAATGATTGAAGGATCTTATTGATGTCTCTGTCATGACAACTCATATAATCACCAAATTAAATCAGCATAATAAATTGCACAGTGTATAGCGTAACTTTTCAATAAAGTTGATGCTTTGAAATAAAAGCAACAATACATAATCTTTGTGTCTTATTGACTAAGGTTGTTATGTAATTATCAGAGGTTTTTAATCCTTTCTAAAGATGCTAGATATGCTTCATAGTTATCTCCAAATTTTTTCTTTGCCCGTCTTACTCTCATCTTTTCTGCCAGTTCACTCTTATGCTCGGTCTGGTATTTTTTATTGTTTTGGAGTTTTACACCTGCACCGGAACCGGCAGCATAATTTCTGTTTTTATCGCTAATGCACAACTTGCATTTACTTTTAAGGCCAAACTTACCCTTAAGTTCCTTACCGAATTCTTCGAAGGGTTTAACCTGATTGCATCCTTTACAGCGTTTGCACCCAGAGGGGAGATCTTCATTAGCCATGTCTAGTTCCAGTGGTTAAAGGTAATGAACTGCATTTTACTGCAAACAGGCACTTCCAACCATAAAATCGACTACTTAACCATAATTCAACATAAGGTTCATTAAGCGCACCAAGGTTGTAATGGCTCAATAGTAATGTCCGCCTGTGGCTCAATTCAGATGTCCGCGCTATGGTAAGCTTCACTGGTCCGTTTAAACTACCGGGAGGCATATCATGAGCGCAGAAAGCTCAGGAGTGTTTACT
>NZ_JAPPTE010000044.1:0-10517 GCF_026719375.1 Citrobacter sp. W9
TGCAGGACTTTAATTTCCATACGAATCTCAAAAGTGATCATAAGCTCCCCTGTATTCAGAGGAGCAGATTAACCCCTGGATCAATTTTCAACCGCTGGGGTGGATCAGTTTTGCACCGTTGGTAACAGAAATGGGATAAGTGGAACGGGGATATGGCGCTGGGCTGGACACCAGATAAAGATATGTTAGTGGAGCTGACCGCCGGAAAAGGTGACGGTGATGCCCGTTATGCTGGGCGCAGTATGGATGGCTCACAGTTTAAACGTGAAAGTCTCGGGGCTCGTTTTGATAAATCTAACATTGGTGACGTATTTGATAAGTTTGAGGCCAATGTCTATTACAACTATTCCGACCACATTATGGACAACTATTCCCTGCGCTCTCCAGGCAGCGGAATGTCGCGAGGAATGTCTGGTCGGGATATGAGTGGTTCTATGGGCTCTTCAATGGATTCGGGGTCTTCAATGAACATGGCGATGCCAATGGCGATGGAACTCGACAGACGCATCGTTGGTGGACGGATGATGGGAACCTGGAACTGGTCTGACTTTGAGCTGCGAAGTGGCGCAGATACCCAGTTAAATACGCACCGCAGCAAAGGTGATGACATATGGACGAAAGACGCTCGCTTCCATGATTATGGCCTTTTCAGTGAGCTTACCTGGAATGCTACGGATCTCAGCAAAGTCGTTAGCGGTGCGCGCCTTGACAGGGTTCTGGTCGATAATTTCACCGATGTCGGCGTTTCTGAGCGAACTGACACGCTCCCCGCAGGTTTTATCCGCTTAGAACATAATCTGGTTGAGATACCGGTAATGTTTTATGCAGGAATAGGTTATACAGAACGTTTTCCTGACTATTGGGAGCTTTTTTCTCCGACCTATGGACCAGACGGCTCAACGGATGCATTTAATAAAGTCAAAACGGAAAAAACGACCCAGATTGATATTGGCGCACAATACAAGGGTAAGCGTCTGGAAAGCTGGGTCTCAGCTTATATTGGTCGTGTAAACGATTTTATCCTGTTCCGTTACGATCCTAATAATGCGTACATCAGCCAGGTGGATAACGTGAACGCCACGATTATGGGGGGGGAAGCGGGTCTGAGCTATCAACTGAGTGAGAGCTGGAAAACGGATGCCAGTCTGGCGTACTCATGGGGAAAAAATACAGACGACCATCAGCCGCTGCCGCAAATTCCATCGCTCGAAGGAAGACTGGGCCTGACCTGGGAAAAAGGTAATTGGAGCAGCACGGGTCTGTTGCGCATTGTCAGCAGCCAGCATCGCGTTGCCATTAATGAAGGTAATGTCGTCGGCAAAGATTTTGACAGCAGTCCGGGATTTGCAGTTTTCTCTGCTAATGCCGCTTATAAAGTGAACAAGTATATCAACGTCAGCGCAGGTGTAGATAACCTCTTCGACAAAGCCTATAGCGAGCACCTGAATCTGGCTGGCAACAGCAGCTTCGGTTATTCCGCGAATACGTCTGTAAACGAACCAGGAAGAACGTACTGGAGTAAAGTTAACGTCACTTTCTAAAATAAACCCGGCTCAATGAGCCGGGTTGAAGAGCTTTAAATGAAAATGAGGTCACTTTTTTATGTTTAAACTTCTCGACCCCCTGGAAGGGAAATAGTTCCTGATAGCCATATCTATGGTATTTATCGTTGCAGTATATGTGGTTTCAAAAGCAGCATTTCAGGGGTTGAAGACCAGTATAATCTGCCAATGGAAACCTGGAACATTTCTCTGTTGTGATTCCAGAGCCAGACGGTACTGAGGCGACGCTTACAATTGAGTTTCAGACAGTGTCTGTTTTCTTTCCCTTCTTCTCCCCTGACCTGCTGCGCACGTACATACTCGAGGGCAAAGCAAAAAATTCTCCA
This sequence comes from Citrobacter sp. W9, assembly GCF_026719375.1. Taxonomy (NCBI): domain Bacteria; kingdom Pseudomonadati; phylum Pseudomonadota; class Gammaproteobacteria; order Enterobacterales; family Enterobacteriaceae; genus Citrobacter; species Citrobacter sp. W9. Next base: position 1,889 of record NZ_JAPPTE010000044.1, read on the forward strand.
CCGGTGAGCCGAGTATATTGCATATGCCAGTTTACGCGTGTATATATAGCATATGCCCATAAGGAGCCTTCATGCCAAGACCCAGAATTCCCCGTAACATCTGTGGACGCCCTGCGGATACCTGTTTTAAGCCCAATGCGCGACCGATGAGCCAGCTTGAACATGTTCATTTAAAAGATGATGAGTTTGAAGCGTTACGACTGGTCGATTTACTGGGCATGCAGCAGCAGGAAGCGGCTGTTGCAATGGGGGTTTCAAGGCAGACACTGGCCAATGTCCTGAAAGCAGCCCGTTTTAAGGTTGTGGACTGTCTCACTCAGGGCAAGGCTTTAATAATGTACTCTGAAAAGGAAGGAGTTACACAAGATGATCACAGCCATTCCAGTGAATGACGACCGGGTAGCAAATCATTTTACTAAAGCGAGTCACCTTGTCTTTGTGGATGAGCGCGGCACAGAACTTAGCCGGACAGAGAATCCCGCTCTGGGCGCAGATTGTTCAGGTAAACGGAAGCTGGTTGACCTGCTGGTTCAACAACAGGTTAGCCGCGTTGTAGTCCGTAACATCGGGGAGCGTATGCTGGGTAAATTACTGGAGCGTAACATCGCAGTGTACCAGACTGACTGTGGCCGTTGTTTGTTCACTGAACTATGTGATCCGGATACCCGTGTTCTGACTGAACTGAATAAGCCAGAGCAGGGGCGCCAGTCCTTTAACCATGAGGCGAAGGGGAAAAAGTGCTGTCACTCTGATGGGAACACAGCAGAAAATGCGTGTCAGCGGCGTCATCAGCATCATCACGGAAACGGGCGCTGTTGCCATTCCTGAGTTTCTTTCATCACGGGCGGTGATTTTTATCCGACCCGTATTGTGTGTAAACCAAGAGCCGGAATGACTGGAAAATGCAGTAATTACTGCTTGGTATTATAACCCCTTCTGATTGAATTACGGATGCACCCCGTCAGTATAACCGGACGCTGAACAGAAACAGATGAATTGTTATCTTAATGCCAGAAAGAATCATACCTGTTGTATGGTCTGTGGTACCCGTGACAATAACCCTGATACGGTGGACTTAATTTTTTCAGAACACCCGGATGGATCTGTATATGCGGACTACACGGTCGAGCACAGGCATCAGGGGTATACAGGTCTTTTACATGGCGGAATGACGAGTACCTTGCTGGATGCCGCAATGACTCACTGCTTGTTCATGCAGGGAGTGCAGGCCCTGACGGCTGAACTGACAGTCAGATTTATTTCACCCGTTTGTACCGGTGACAAGCTGATGGTCTGTGCCAGACTGCTTGGGCAACGCAGGGGGATTTACCAGCTCGAAGCATGGCTGGCAAAGGGACAGCAGAAAGTGGCTCGTGCCACGGCGAAATTCATTGTCCCGTCGCAGGATATTGCTCTGGCACATGGCTAGTGTGGCAGACGCCAGGTGTAACTGGTTATTATAAAAATATGAGGCGTGTTTTGCTCAGACCGGAAAGAATAATGGCATATCGTATATCCCACTTAAACAGTGTAAGAGGTAGTTATGAGTAAACAAATAATTGATATTGGTATTCCTGAATCATCCCGGGTGGAGATTGCAGACGGTCTGTCCCGGCTTCTTGCTGACACCTATACCCTGTATATAAAAACACATTACTATCACTGGAATGTAACTGGCCCCATGTTTAACAGCTTACATTTAATGTTTGAAAATCAATACAATGAGCTGGCCACTGCTGTTGATGATATCGCTGAACGTATACGCTCGCTCGGATGCTTCGCGCCCGGCACATATCATGAATTTTCACGTTTAACCGCTGTTAATGAAGACAAGGATATTCCAGCAGCAAAAAACATGATTGAGAATCTTGTCCAGGGCCAGGAGACTGTGGTTAAAACTGCGCGCTCCCTGTTCCCTGTTGTTAATAATGCGAATGATGAAGCCACAGCAGATCTGCTTACACAACGTATCCAGTTGCATGAGAAAACTGCCTGGATGTTGCGCAGCCTGCTTGAATAATGTAAACCGGCGGCAGCAGAAAAAACGGTTTGTCAGCCACAGGCCATTGCTGTCAGTGCAGTACCATCCGTGCTCCTGTGGCTGTTTTTTCTGACCGTAATAGTATAAAAACCGATAAATCAATAAGTTAAACAGTGAACGCGTGAGCGATAAATACAGTCCGGACAGGCATTACCGATGGGTATATCCGGACCACTGTCGCTTTCCCGTTATAATATCGCAGATTCCGGCCAGGCTCTTCACAACCTGACAGGGTTAATGCTGCAATGATAAAACGGTTTGCGTGGAAAGCAGGATCACATTATTCGTTGTTATGGCTTCCTTTACCGGTGCCTGCCTGCGGGCAGTAGAGATCATACAAGGTATTTAACAACGTCATGATACGGTTATCCTCAATACGGTAATATACCATTTTACCTGCCCGTCGGGTCTCGACAAGCTTCAGGCGGCGCATTACACCCAGTTGCTGAGACAGGGTCGGCTGAGTGATACCGACTGCAGCTTCCAGCTCGGCCACATTCGCTTCCCCCTGGCTTAACTGGCACATCAACAGCAACCGGTCGCTGTTAGCCAGTCCCCGTAAGACATCTGCTGCCCCCAGGGCTGCATTTTTCATATCGGTCTGACGTTTTGTGTCTTCATTCATGGGCATTGCTGGTTTCTCACATTATGTATTTTTATATAATGTTATTTAGTATACTGATGGTGCCATAATTTTGCCACCGTGTTCGCCAGGTCTGCAGCGTCCAGCTGGCCTGGGTAACTAATTATATCTGGCAGACATTTTGCCCCGAGTGAACAGAGAGGATGTAATGAAAATAGTGATTGTTGGTGGTGTTGCTGGCGGTGCGTCCGCTGCAGCCAGAGCTCGCCGGTTGTCAGAAGATGTCAGTATTGTTGTGTTTGAACGGGGAAGCGATGTCTCTTTCGCCAACTGTGGATTGCCTTATCATATAGGCGGAAAAATTCCGTTACGGCAGTCACTTATTCTTAAGACTCCGGAGGATTTTAAATCCCGCTTTAACATAGACGTCCGTACCTGCCATGAAGTGACGTCAGTGGATCCGGTTAATAAAACAGTGACAGTTAAAAATTTGACCTCAGGTGAGATCCATACCGAAGTATGGGATCGTCTACTCCTCAGTACCGGAGCCGCGCCGGTTGTCCCTCCTTTGCCCGGGCTACAGCAAGAGGGCGTTTTTACGCTCCGAAATCTTACTGACATGGATGCTATCCTAGCGTGGATTGAGCAACATAACGTCGCTCACACCACGCTTGTCGGGGGGGGATTCATCGGACTTGAAGTGATGGAGGCTCTGAGCGAACGGGGGATCCGTGTTACCCTGCTGGAGATGGGGGAACAGGTTATGGCTCCGGTTGATCCTGAAATGGCATCAGCCCTGCATCAGGAAATCCGGAATCATGGCGTGGATCTGCGTCTCAGAACGGCACTCACCGAGGTGCTGCGGACAGAAACGGGATTCCGCGTTGCACTGTCTGACGGTGGCTTTGTGCAGACTGACATGGTTATTCTCGCCATCGGGGTAAAACCTGAAAACAGCCTTGCCACTGTAGCTGGGCTCGAAGTGGGTAAACGGGGAGGTATAAGCGTCAATGCCTGTATGCAGACCAGTATTCCTGACATCTACGCCGTGGGGGATGCAGTTGAAACACCTGACCTAGTCTTTCAGGAACCCGCTAATATTCCTCTGGCTGGGCCCGCCAACCGCCAGGGACGCATTGCTGCTGATAACATGCTTGATCACCACAGCCTTTACCATGGCAGTCAGGGGACATCCATTTGTAAGGTATTTTCGCTTAGTATTGGCAGCGTCGGTGCGAATGAAAAGCAACTGAAAGCCCATGGTACCCGATACGAGAAGGTTTACGTCCATGCTGCTGATCATGCCGGTTACTACCCAGGGGCTACGATGATCAGTCTGAAACTGCTGTTCAGCCCCGATACCGGTAAAATTCTGGGGGCCCAGGCGTCAGGGAAAAAAGGAGTTGATAAACGCATCGATGTTCTGTCTGTCGCGCAGCGCGCGGGACTTACCGTCAACGATCTCGAGCATCTTGAGCTGACTTATGCCCCGCCTTTTAACAGTGCAAGGGACGTTGTTAACCAGGCCGGTATGGTGGCGGCAAATGTCATCAGGGGAGATACGGCCATATGTCATGTCAGCGATGTTTTGCAACGGGAACCGGACAGGTATTGTTTAGTTGATATTCGTTCTCCTGAAGAACTGAAACAATTTGGCGAATATCCTGACGCGCTATCCATCCCTCTGGATTCTCTGCGGGAGAATCTTGAAAAATTGCCTGTAGATAAAGAGATTTTTATCGGTTGTCAGAGTGGTCTGCGCGGGCATGTGGCATACCGTATTCTGCAGGCTCACGGCTTCCGGACATATAATCTGAGTGGTGGCTTTATAACCTGGCAGGCGGTTATGGAGTCAATGAGTAAATAAGAGATGAGGTGCCATACACATGGCACCTCATCTGGTTCTGTCGCATTAAGACGTCGTCGGGTAACACACTGTTTTTTTATAATGTTACCTGCCCATGCCTCTGATATGAAAAGCTTTTAAACCCCTGCACTATCCCATTGATGTTATTGCTCAATGTGTTCGCTGGTATCTGACTTACGCCCTCAGCCTGCGCAATCTCGAAGATATGATGACGCAGCACGGCGTTATCGTTGACCATTCCACTCTTCATCGCTGGGTTATGCGCCTGGCACCGTTGTTGGATAAAACGTTCCGCCAGTATAAGCGTAATGTAGGTCGGCGGTGGCGGATGGACGAAACTTACATCAAAATCAAAGGCCAGTGGAAATATCTGTACCAGGAGGTTGATACCGCGGGGCAGACCGTCGACTTCCTGTTGACCGCCAGACGCGACGCTGCGGCTGCCTTACGCTTCTTTCGCAAGGCCATTCGCCACCACGGTGAGCCTGAGTAGACTGGCCCCATGAATCTCCAGACAGTTGGTATCACTTAAGTTAGTGATAGTCTTAATACTAGTTTTTAGACTAGTCGTTGGAGTCCGGATGATGGATGTTTTAGGGCCGGAGAAGCGCAGACGGCGCAGCCTTCAGAAAAAAATCGCCATTGTTCAGCAGAGCTTTGAACCCGGTATGACCGTGTTGCTGCCAGTCAGTTGTTCCTGTGGCGTAAGCTGTACCAGGAAGGTAGTCTCACCGCCGTTGCTGCGGGTGAACAGGTTGTACCCGCGTCGGAACTGGCATCTTCGATGAAGCAAATTAAAGAGCTACAGCGCCTGCTGGGCAAGAAAACCATGGGAAACGAGCTGCTGAAAGAAGCCGTTGAATATGGCCGACAAAAAAAGTGGATAGCGCACGTGCCCTTGTTGCCGGAGGATGGCGAATAAGCCTTGTCAGCCGTACCATGGGCATGTCGCGTGCGCCGCTGTCACTGCGAATTAACCGTTCTGCCTACTGGCAGGACGGGTACTGTAAACGGCGTAATGGCGAAGCAGACGCTGAAATACTGTCGGAGATCCTCGACATCATCAGCGACATACCCAGCTATGGCTGTTGCCGTGTGTAACGGTTCAGCGTATACCGCGCATGAAACACGGAGGTTCGTGAAAGCACTGAATCTGGAGCCTTGTACAACAGCGGTGAGCAGCCCGCAAAGCAATGACATGGCCGAACGGTTTGTGAAGACGATGAAGGAAAACTATATCGCGTTCATGCCAAAACCGAATGTGAGAACAGCACTGCGAAACCTTGGAGCAGCGTTCACGCATTACAATGAAAACCACCCGCACAGTGCGCAGGGATATCACTCTCCGAGGGAATACCGGCGGCAGCGGGCATTGTTAACTTAAGATACAAAAGCTGTCCGGAGATGGCGGGGCAAGATCTCTCGTCTCAACCATATAAAAAATTTATACCCGTTTTAAATAGCGGCGGCTATGGGACCAGTCAGCCCACCAGCCAATAACACCGGCTAATATGGCAATGATAAACGCCACGTAGTCGAAGCCCTGCCAGGTCCCAACGTACGTAAAATCTGCCACTCAGGCTGATTGGAGTGCTCTGCCACGAACTGACGGTTTACCTGGTCGCCTGACATAATAGCCCATGGAGGCTAAGGTTCGTCCCCAGAAGTACGGAATGGAGCAAGCCTCCATTGCAACAAGAGCTCTGGGTTCTAACTGTCGGATATTATCTAGTAGGTTGGAACGAAAGATATTTTTTTCCATGCGACAGAGCCATCAATCATTCAGACACGTTCCTGAAAAACAGATTTTGCGATATCAAAACCAACAACCCTGATCGTGCTTATGTGATTTACTCCCGTAGCAAATGCAGACAGTAAAAGTATGGCACTGCCTGCTTCAGGAAAGGGCGTCCATAACATCACCACATATTGACTTTTGCATCGCTAGTGACGGATTTATGGCAATGATGAAGAAACACTGGTTTCGTTTACTCGATATTCAAGAGCAGGCTTCTAAACTAGGCACATAAAAATACTGGAACAGAATCTCATGACTTATTCCATTTCAAAGAAATTACTCACTGCGACCTCAGCGTTGTTACTGCTATCAATGAAGTCGATATCGGCTAGTGCTGGTGACGTTAATCCCATTTCTCCGCTTCGCGCTGAATATGGTTTAAGAGAAGCGGCTGAACAGTATCTTCTGCATTACCCTTCTCGAAGTGGTGTTGATGGCAAAACTGTGCGTGAGGATACCGCTGCTGTGTTTATTCCCTTTGGCGTCACTCCAAAAAGAGGATGGCCAGTAGTTGTTTGGGCACATGGTACTGTTGGTGTTGCCAGCCATTGCGCACCTTCGCTGAACCCGCGCAGCGATCGTGATAAGCAGTATTTAAATACTTGGTTATCCTTAGGTTATGCTGTTGTAGCACCTGATTACGCTGGATTAGGTTCTTCTGGTCTTCACCATTATCTTAACTCCCGTGGAGAGGCCTGGAGCATTCTCGATGGCATTCGCGCTGCTCTGAAACATTTTCCTCTTAAAAATGAACTTATCCTCGTCGGGCAATCACAGGGAGCCCATGCTGCGTTCGCCAGCGCTGGATATCAGCATGAATATGCTCCAGAACTGAATATTCGAGCAACGGTGTTGACTGGCTCACCTTATTTTGAACAGGGCACAACTGCAACTGATATCTTGCCTCTAGGTAGGGATACTCCTACAAGTGGTGATCCAAAAATACCGTACATCTTCTACATTTATCTCTCTGCCGCCGATAGTAATTTGCAACTTAATCCTACTGACTATTTTCAGGACAAAGCGTTGCCCTTACTGAAAGAGGCGAACAAGCTTTGCATTGTACATCTAAACGATAAGGTAATGAAAGCAGGTCTGAATTCCGCTAATTCCCTTAAGCCGGGCGTGGAGTCGCTTTTAAACACAAGTGTAGGAACGATGATTTATCCAACTCTAAAGATTAACCATCCAGTATTTTTCGGCATTGGCAGCGTTGATATCAACGTACCGACAGCAATGCAAAAACGATTTTCGGATGCTGTGAAAAATGCGGGAACACAAGTGGATGTTCATATCTACGAAGGACTGGATCATAGCGGTACAGTTAACCCGTCATTGCGCGATTCGGTTCCGTTTTTAAGTAATGTATTTCATAATAATTAATTATTTAGAAGTAATGTCTCTCTAATTGTGTGAGTGCTATAAAAATGCTCGTTTGAGGCTTCGTTATATTCAGCGTTGCTTTTCGGCACTTTTTGTATTCGGTAGCTTATTTGTAAGCGTAAACCCAGCACAGTATGTAGCTATCATGCAGGCGCAGCTGGATAAGCTCCGCCGTATTAACTTCAGCAGCCGTTCCGAAAAGATATTCCGCCGTATCGCACAGATGGAAGCTGACCTGAACAGGCTGCAGAAAGAGTGCGATACGCTGACTGGTCGGGCGGATGACCCGATGGTGCAGCGTCCGCTGCGCCAGACCCATACCCGTAAGCCGTTCCCTGAATCGCTCCCCGGCGATGAAAAACGGCTGTTATCTGCAGAGCCCTGTTGCCCGGATAGCGGTGGTTCGCTGAGTTACCAAGGGGAGGATACCGACGAACAGCTGGAACTGATGCGCAGCGCCTTCTGGGTTATACGCCTTAATTTTCCTTATGTGGGGAACACAGCATTGGGTCAGATGGCAGCAATTATGATTGGTGGGGCCACGGGATGTATTATCCGCTGTTTTTTTGGGATGAAACTCAACAGTTTTTTCCCGTCTCTTCCATCCGGAACCCTGGTAATGAATTTGCTGGGAGCATTTATCAATGGTGGCGCAATGGCATATTTCATTCGTCATCCTCACGTAGATCCGGCCTGGAAACTGCTGATCGTCACCGGTCTGTGTGGGGGGCTGACTACCTTTTCAACATTTTCTGTCGAGGTTTTCACCTTATTGCAGGCAGGAAATTACACGTGGGCTTTCACCTTCGTACTGGTGCACGTGATGGGATTGTAAATAGACCCGTTTTAGTTCCATGCATTTTTTGAGATCCCGGCCAAATAATGGTGCTGTCGGTATTCCTCCGGTGTCATATTGTTCAGTGATTCATGCGGGCGTTCACAGTTATATTCTGACAA
>NZ_JAPPTE010000045.1:0-8319 GCF_026719375.1 Citrobacter sp. W9
AGGGAACGTTTCCTGCCCGCTGATTGCGTCACTGCAAGACGGAACGAAGCTCGCTGCATCGGCGCGGGGGAGTCACGGGGTGACTACGCCTTAGCGTGCTTTATTTTCCGAATTCTGAGACGACCCCAGCAGGAAAAAGCCAAAAGCGCGGCTGATAAAAAACGCATTACGCAGAAGCTGAAGCAGACGGCTTTTGCGGGGGCGAAGAACTATCAGTACGTAATGAGCGAACAGCCTGAAATGCGCAGCATCCAGCCGGTTCACGTCTGGGATAACTACCGCTTTACCCGGTTTGAGTTTCCGGCCAATGCGGAGTTACCGCAGGTCTACATGATCTCGGCCAGTGGCAAAGAAACGCTGCCTAACTCTCATGTTGTGGGTGAGAACCGCAACATCATCGAGGTGGAAACCGTCGCTAAAGAGTGGCGTATTCGTCTGGGCGATAAAGTCGTTGGCGTTCGTAATAATAATTTCGCGCCGGGCGCCGGTGCGGTAGCAACCGGTACGGCTTCCCCGGATGTGCGCAGGGTTCAAATTGGGGAGGATAACTGATGGCCCGTAAAAGTGTCGATGTAGATCAGGAACTCGATGAAAACACCGGAGACGGTGAATTTGAAAGCGAGCGTGGCGGATTTAATGGCAGTAACCGCCGTTCGGCTCCTGGTATGAAAGCCTTTGTCATACTGATGGCGCTGCTTGCTTTGGTATTCATCGGGATTACGGTCATGGGTAAAATTCGCGCCCCGGCTAAAGCTGAAGCTGATAAAGACGGTGGTAAAGCGCAACAGGCCAATACACTGCCAAACTACAGCTTTAACAGCGATCCTGATGTTAATAAACCTGCAACTGCGCAGAATAGCGCCACTGATGCCCGTGCTGTGCAGGCTGCCGCACAGGCAGATGCAGATGCGGGCAGCAGCAATACCGGCGCGCGTACCTCTAATAAGCGTAAAGAACCTTCGCCTGAAGAACTGGCTATGCAGCGTCGTCTGGGCGGCGAGCTGGCCCAGACTAATCAGGCGGCTACAAGCAATAGTCCCGGAGTGCAGCCCCAGGACAACGAAACAAGCGAAGGTAGTTCAGCACTCGCTAAAAACCTGACTCCTGCAAGGCTGAAGGCTAGCCGCGCTGGAGTCATGGCTAATCCCAGCCTGACTGTTCCGAAAGGCAAAATGATCCCCTGTGGTACCGGCACCGAGCTGGATACCACTGTTCCGGGTCAGGTTTCCTGCCGGGTTTCACAGGACGTTTACTCAGCTGATGGACTCGTTAGGCTGATTGATAAAGGCTCATGGGTTGACGGGCAGATTACCGGTGGTATCAAAGACGGCCAGGCGCGCGTGTTTGTTCTCTGGGAGCGTATCCGCAATGACCAGGACGGAACAATCGTTAATATTGACAGTGCCGGAACGAACTCACTCGGCAGCGCGGGGATTCCGGGCCAGGTGGATACCCATATGTGGGAGCGTCTGCGTGGTGCGATCATGATTTCGTTGTTCTCTGACACCTTAACGGCGCTGGTTAACCAGACGCAGAGTAATAACATTCAGTACAACAGTACAGAAAACAGCGGTGAGCAGCTGGCGTCTGAAGCACTCCGCTCTTACATGTCTATCCCCCCTACCCTCTACGATCAGCAGGGTGATGCGGTGAGCATTTTTGTTGCCCGCGACCTCGATTTCAGCGGCGTTTATACGCTCGCAGACAACTAAAAAAGTGGGCGCTTAGCGCCCGCTTTTCTTCAGGAGTAATCATGACTGATGCAGCTTTCTATCAACTTGGCCCACTGCGCGAGTATTTAGAAGATCCTACTGTTTTTGAAATTCGCATTAACTGCTTTCAGGAAGTTATCTGTGATACGTTCAGCGGCCGCAGGGTTGTGCAGAACGCGGCAATTACGGCAGATTTTATTAGGAACCTTGCTAAATCGTTGGTGAGCAGCAACAAGCTGACCATGCAGGCCATTAATGACGTGATCCTGCCTGGCGGGATCAGGGGCGTTATCTGTCTGCCCCCTGCGGTGATTGACGGTACAACGGCCGTAGCGTTTCGTAAGGATTTGGCGGCCGATAAAAATCTGGAGCAGCTGACCCGCGAGGGGATTTTCAGTGACTGCCGGAAGATTACCGGCAGCAAGCAAAGCCTAACGGATGATGATTTTTTCCTTAAAGAGCTGCACAGCAGCGAAAAATGGCCCGCATTCCTGCAAACCGCCGTTGAGAAGAAACGCACTATCGTGATCTGCGGTGAAACCGGGTCGGGGAAAACGGTACTCACGCGCGCGCTGTTAAAATCGCTACATAAAGACGAGCGTGTAATTATTTTAGAGGACGTTCACGAAGTCACGGTCGATCACGTTGTAGAAGCCGTTTATATGATGTACGGCGATGCAGGAAAGATCGGCCGCGTCAGCGCCACTGATGCCCTGCGAGCCTGTATGCGTCTGACACCGGGCCGTATCATCATGACTGAGCTTAGGGATGATGCTGCGTGGGATTATCTTAAAGCACTTAATACCGGCCATCCAGGCGGTGTTATGTCAACGCACGCTAACTCTGCGCGCGATGCCTTTAACCGTATTGGGCTGCTTATCAAGGCGACCCCTATCGGCCGTATGCTCGATATGAGCGATATTATGCGAATGCTCTACTCCACCATTGACGTTGTGGTGCATATGGAAAAGCGGAAAATCAAAGAAATTTATTTTGACCCTGAATATAAAATGCAGTGTGTGAACGGGAGCCTGTAATGAAAAACTTAGCAACCTGGCTTCTGGCCGCAGCATTTACGACAGCCGCCCTGCCCGCCTTTGCGGTGGAACCATCCGTTCAGGTTGGCTACTCGCCTGAAGGAAGCGCCCGCGTTCTCGTCCTGAGCGCCATTGACTCCGCAAAAACCTCGATACGGATGATGGCTTATTCTTTTACCGCCCCGGATATTATGAAAGCACTGGTAGCAGCCAAAAAACGGGGAGTTGATGTGAAAATCGTAATTGATGAAAGGGGCAATACGGGGCGCGCCAGCATTGCGGCCATGAACTACATAGCGAACAGCGGCATCCCTTTGCGTACTGACAGTGATTTCCCTATCCAGCATGACAAGGTGATCATCGTGGATAATGTGACCGTTGAAACTGGCAGCTTTAATTTCACCAAAGCGGCCGAAACGAAAAACTCGGAGAATGCGGTGGTGATCTGGAACATGCCTAAGCTCGCTGAATCATTCCTCGAACACTGGCAAGACCGCTGGAATCGGGGGAGAGACTACCGTTCCAGCTACTGAATACTGACCGCCAAAAGGCGGTTTTTTTGTTCAAAGAAACTGATCTCAGTATCGCGCCCGGGGCAGCTGGCCAACGTCGCCGGCATCGCGCCGGCAAAAATCGAAAAACAGAAATATCAGCAAGATAGCTTAAACAGGTGTCGGGAAATTTCGTTGAGATATTTTGAAGGAATCACAGTGTAAGCAGGCGCTTTTTCAGGGAGGCGCGTTCTTGCGGGTTGCGTCCCTTGTGATTGGCGATGCGATCCGCCGTGGCGGCCTGGCGCTTGACGGGCCAGTAGGAGCGGCCATCCTTGCCCATCGACCAGACGCTGCTGGCCTGGTTTTCCAGCAGGGGCAGATGGGCGCTCAGGGCTTCGGGCGACGCGCTGGTCAGCGCCGTGCGCTCACGGGTGCGCCAGCGCTGATGCCAGAGCTTCTTGTCCTCGCGCTCGCTGCCGCAGGTCGTGTGCCCGACGATGGGTGTTTTGCGGCGGCTGCGGCTCATAACGTAGTGGTCTCCAAGAACATTCAGGACTGATCCCAGGCGTCGATGGTCAAGACCTGATCGGCAGGACAGGCGGCTACGCGGTCGGGAACTGGATGGTGTTCAGTCTCATGCCGACCCCATTCGATTGATCGCGTCGCTTGCGGCACGCTGCGACGCAAGGAGGTTTGCGACCTGGTTTAGCAGCCGTGTCCGCTGCATGTCTGTTACCTATCTCCCCGACCGCTCATTGGACCAACTCCAGAGATTGGGCTCTATCGCTCAGCCAATACGAAACCGGCATTGGCTGATGCCACAACCGAGACTAACACAAATGGCTCGGTACCTGTATTTCGCGCCCCGTGCACTTGGCCCGGTCTTGCCACGGCTATCTCACCTTCCCTGAGGGCACGAACAATCCCATTGCCCTGAAAGTAATCAGCCATTCCCGACAAAACAGTCCACGTGTCTTGGCCGTGAGGATGAATGTGAGCCGCAATTTCCTGCCCGGGATGGACATGCCAAACCACGATAATTGAGTCTCGGGTTTCAAGCACAACGGAACGAATAGGCTCGCCTTCGGACGGCTGAACATACTCGGCTACAGAAAATATTCTCGATTCAACAGTCATCGGAGATCCCTCTTTCACAGTTGTCGTTACGGTCTTCATCGTCGGCATCCTGACGCACGGCGGGCAATTGCTGGAGCAACGCCGGCAGCCATTCCTGTACCGTCTCCCACACCACATCGAGGTTGATGTCGAAATAGCCGTGAGCCATGCGATTACGCATATTGCGCATGCTGCGCCACGGCACGTCGGCATGCGCCTGGGTGAACTCGACGTAGCCATCCATCACCTTTGTGGCCGCCTCGCCGATGACGATCAGGCTCATGATGACGGCCTGCTGGGTGCGCTTGTCGGCCAAGAAGTCGTCCTTGGCCATCCCTTCCACGAAGCTGCGCGCATCGGTTGCGGCCTGCTGAATGTGGTCGAGGTAATCGGGCAGGCGGTTCTCGCTCATATCGGTTGCGCCTCCGCGAGCACCTTGGCCCGGAACTTCGGCGGCAGGTCGCCGGGAGTCAGCAGATCGACGTCAACGCCGAGCAGCGATTTCAGTTCTTCTTCCAAATCGCCCAAGTCCAACAACGTGGCACCGGGCAGCGCATCGACCAACAGGTCGAGGTCGCTGCCATCCCGGTCGGTGCCATGCAGCACCGAGCCGAAGACGCGCGGGTTCGCGGCGCGAAAGCGGCCTACCGCTTCACGCACTGCGCTTCGCTTCATGTCAAGCACAACAGACGGTCGCATGCGCATCCTTTCTTATCGAAACTCGTTGAGATGATATGCAATCAAGAATAGAATTTCAAGAACTATTTTCGAGAATCGCAATGCCTTGCTTCCCGTGCCGCGCCGGTTGCCTTGGCGGGCTTGTCACAAACCTACGTTTTCAAGAAGAAGGAAACCGCATGCCCCGCCGTTCGATCCTCTCCGCCGCCGAGCGCGAAAGCCTGCTGGCGTTGCCGGACACCAAGGATGAGTTGATCCGTCACTACACGTTCAGCGAAAGCGACCTCTCCATCATCCGGCAGCGGCGCGGCCCGGCCAATCGGCTGGGCTTCGCGGTGCAGCTCTGCTACCTGCGCTTTCCCGGCGTCATCCTTGGCGCTGATGAGCCACCGTTCCCGCCATTGCTGAGACTGGTCGCCAACCAGCTCAAGGTCGGCATCGAAAGCTGGGACGAGTACGGGCAGCGTGAGCAGACCCGACGCGAGCACCTGGTCGAGCTGCAAACGGTGTTCGGCTTCCAGCCGTTCACGATTGGCCACTACCGGCAGGCTGTCCAGTTGCTGACCGAGCTGGCCATGCAAACCGACAAGGGCATCGTGCTGGCCAGAGCCTTGATCGAGCACCTGCGGCGGCAGTCGGTCATTGTGCCCGCCCTCAACGCCGTCGAGCGGGCGAGCGCCGAAGCGATTACCCGCGCCAACCGGCGTCTCTACGACGCCTTGGCTGAGCCGCTGACGGACGTGCATCGCCGTCGCCTCGACGATCTGCTCAAGCGCCGCGACAACGGCAAGACGACGTGGCTGGCCTGGCTGCGGCAATCCCCGGTCAAACCGAACTCGCGGCACATGCTGGAACACATCGAACGCCTCAAGGCGTGGCAGGCGCTCGACCTGCCCTCCGGCATCGAGCGGCTGGTTCACCAGAACCGGCTGCTCAAGATCGCCCGCGAGGGCGGCCAGATGACGCCCGCCGACCTGGCGAAGTTCGAGCCGCAGCGGCGTTACGCGACCCTGGTGGCGCTCGCCATCGAGGGCATGGCCACCGTCACCGACGAAATCATCGACCTGCATGACCGCATCCTGGGCAAGCTGTTCAATGCCGCCAAGAACAAGCATCAGCAGCAGTTCCAGGCATCCGGCAAGGCGATCAATGCCAAGGTGCGGCTGTTCGGGCGCATCGGCCAGGCGCTGATCGAGGCCAAGCAAGCGGGCCGCGATCCGTTCGCCGCCATCGAGGCCGTCATGTCCTGGGATGCTTTCGCCGAGAGCGTCACCGAAGCGCAGCGGCTCGCGCAACCCGAGGACTTCGATTTCCTGCACCGCATCGGCGAGAGCTACGCCACGCTGCGCCGCTACGCGCCGGAATTTCTCGACGTGCTCAAGTTGCGGGCCGCGCCCGCCGCCAAGGACGTACTCGACGCCATCGAGGTGCTGCGCAGCATGAACAGCGACAACGCCCGCAAGGTGCCCACCGACGCGCCGACCGAGTTCATCAAGCCGCGCTGGCAGAAGCTGGTGATGACCGACACCGGCATCGACCGGCGCTACTACGAACTGTGCGCGCTGTCGGAGCTGAAGAACGCGCTGCGCTCCGGCGACATCTGGGTGCAAGGCTCGCGCCAGTTCAAGGACTTCGAGGACTACCTGGTGCCGCCCGCGAAATTCGCCAGCCTCAAGCAGGCCAGCGAATTGCCGCTGGCCGTGGCCACCGATTGCGACCAGTACCTGCATGACCGGCTGACGCTGCTGGAAACGCAGCTCGCCACCGTCAACCGCATGGCGCTGGCCAACGAGCTGCCGGACGCCATCATCACGGAGTCGGGCCTGAAGATCACGCCGCTCGATGCGGCGGTGCCCGATACCGCACAGGCCCTGATCGACCAGACGGCGATGATCCTACCGCACGTCAAGATCACCGAATTGCTGCTGGAGGTAGACGAATGGACGGGCTTCACCCGGCACTTCGCCCACCTGAAGTCAGGCGACCTGGCCAAGGACAAAAACCTGTTGCTGACCACGATCCTCGCCGACGCGATCAACCTGGGCCTGACCAAGATGGCGGAATTGTGCCCCGGCACGACCTACGCCAAGCTGGCCTGGCTGCAAGCCTGGCACATCCGCGACGAAACCTACGGGGCGGCACTGGCCGAGCTGGTCAACGCGCAGTTCCGACATCCCTTCGCCGGGCATTGGGGCGACGGCACCACGTCATCGTCGGACGGCCAGAACTTCCGCACCGGCAGCAAGGCCGAGAGCACCGGCCACATCAATCCGAAATACGGCAGCAGCCCAGGGCGGACGTTCTACACCCATATCTCCGACCAGTACGCGCCGTTCCACACCAAGGTCGTGAACGTCGGCGTGCGCGACTCGACCTACGTGCTCGACGGCCTGCTGTATCACGAATCCGACCTGCGGATCGAGGAGCACTACACCGACACGGCAGGGTTCACGGACCACGTCTTCGCGTTGATGCACCTGCTGGGCTTCCGCTTCGCCCCGCGCATTCGTGACCTGGGCGACACCAAGCTCTACATCCCGAAGGGCGATGCCACCTACGAGGCGTTGAAACCGATGATCGGCGGCACGCTCAACATCAAGCACGTCCGCGCCCATTGGGATGAAATCCTGCGGATGGCCACCTCGATCAAGCAGGGCACGGCGACGGCCTCGCTGATGCTCAGGAAGCTTGGCAGCTACCCGCGCCAGAACGGCCTGGCCGTCGCCCTGCGTGAGCTGGGACGCATCGAGCGCACACTGTTCATCCTGGACTGGCTGCAAAGCGTCGAGCTGCGCCGCCGCGTGCATGCCGGGCTGAACAAAGGCGAGGCGCGCAACGCGCTGGCCCGCGCCGTGTTCTTCAACCGCCTGGGGGAAATCCGCGACCGCAGCTTCGAGCAGCAGCGCTACCGGGCCAGCGGCCTCAACCTGGTGACGGCGGCCATCGTGCTATGGAACACGGTCTATCTGGAGCGGGCCGCGAACGCCTTGCGTGGCCACGGTCAAGCCGTCGATGACGGCCTGTTGCAGTACCTGTCGCCGCTCGGCTGGGAGCACATCAACCTGACCGGCGATTACCTCTGGCGCAGCAGCGCCAAGATCGGCGCGGGCAAGTTCAGGCCGCTACGGCCGCTGCAACCGGCTTAGCGTGCTTTATTTAATGAGATGGTCACTCCCTCCTTCCCGGTATTATGCTGAGGACAGGCTTTCATTCGGAGAACTATCATGGAAAACATTGCGCTCATTGGTATCGATCTGGGTAAAAACTCTTTCCATATTCATT
>NZ_JAPPTE010000046.1:0-7665 GCF_026719375.1 Citrobacter sp. W9
GCTATCGACTGAAGCAGAAACGAAAGGCCGGGGTTATAGCTGAAGCTAATCCTGAGTAAACAAGGTGGATCAATATTAAACCGTTGGTGGTGGCGGTAAGTGGATCACTTTTTACCCGTTGTTGACAGGTGTTGGTGTGTTGCGGGCTGTAGAGAACTGAAATGTGAAAGATTAATCGCTGTAATGGGTGGTTCTGCAGCCACTGAGGTCAGACAATTCTTTCTGCGTATTCTTCAGACCCGGACTGAAGGTACCGACTTTTTTATCGTTGACGTAAACATCAAAATCCCCAGCCTGGCTCAGGGCGTCAATAAATGACACCCAGGCATTGTCACCGTTTCGCCAGCCGAGGAATGACGGTAACGGATACTGACTGTTATCCATGACGACCGTTATTTCCGTCCCGTCGTCATGAGAACTTACTGATGTTCCATCAGGCAGGGTGAGATTAACGCCGTGTTGCAGAATATTCTGCGCATCCGGATTGCCAGTACAGTTCAGATTAAACACCACCTTATCCGGGCTGGTAATGATATATTCGGTCACGCCCATCCCAAAACCACTCGTCCACATATTGGGAATAGCCTGTGCTGTTGATACAGAAGCCAGTATAGCTAATGTAACTATTACGTAAGGCAGTCGCATAATGTTGTCCTCAAATCATGTAATAAAGCTTTTGTTGTTTAAAACAATAAGGTAATGAAAAAACAGTTGGATTATTTTATTTGTTTGTAGCGAAACGCTTCTTTCCCGGCATAAATCCCGACGAGATCGTCATAACGAGGGTCCTTTTTATTCGTGCGGAACGTTACTTTCATATTCGGACTGCACATATCCTTCATGGTGAGATTGAATTCTTTACCTGGCGTAATCGTATAGCCTGCTGCTACACCGTCTTTACTGGGAGTGATCCACCCCCAAATGCCGCCCGGACAATCTCTGGAAGGTTTCGAGCGAACAACAATAAACCATCCCATTGAATCCACTTCCGTCGCTATACACAGTTTTCTGACCTGTCGGTGGGCATCACACCAGAATATATTCCCACTCTTATTATTCACTGCCGCAGGCAGGAACCCGCTATAAGGACGTGCTGCGTGAGCATTACCTGCGATAAGTAAGGGGAACAATATGACTGGCAGTAAAGACAATAACTTCAATTTTTTCATTGCATTAACCTTACATTCAATTATGGAGGCAATCTCTAATCAGTTTGTCCGGATTGCCCCCGACTTTCTGATGGAGAAAATGAATTCAGCGACTGCTGAATAAAACAGAAATGAGGTAAGGCAGAGATAAAATGTTTATCCTCCGACAGCCGATGGAGAAGCTCACTGCGAATAAATGTTTCCCGGGATTGCCTTACCAGATGAATCTCATCCAGCCGGAAGACACGTAATTGCCTGTTATGTTCAGCGACCAGATACCAGTAACCATCCAGGGCGATTAGCCGGTAAGGTGCAACGGCCTCATGACGCTCCCCTTCAGTCAGAATGGTGATGCGCTGACATCCCGAAATAGCTCTGACCAGCCTGTAGAAGCAGAGCTTTCCTGCCGGGGGATGAGGTCTGTCCTGATGCCATACCAGACAGGGTCGCTCATCACAGTCCAGCAGGCTGCTGACCAGTCGCCGGTCAAAGCCCGGGAAAACCTCGGCCAACCCCGTGCGGTGAGCAAAGGTCAGAATATCTATTTCCTGCCGCGTACTGTGAATATCTGAGCGCAGACTGCACTGCCCCTGGTAATAATCCAGGTCGAGATACATCAGACGTTCCCGAAAGTCACGACGTAACGTGCGCTCTGACACCCCGAATTCAGTTGCCAGTTTGCGAATAAACAGAGTTTCACCGGACACCAGACGGCTGATAATCAACGACAACCTGACGGCAAGCCGGTCATGTCGCCGCTCCTGAAGCGTCATGAAAGATTTCTCCTGAGAAGTTAACTCTCTGAATTAATAATGATTACTTTAAAGGAAGGAGTGGACAGGGTATGGACAACATCGGAACTATTTTTTATGAGCAGTCCAGCCTTGTGGGCGCTCGTCTGACAGATAATGATGCTTCGCCTGATTTAATTGATGATAAAACGCAGTGGAAAGGACGTGTCCACAATCAACACATCATTAACAACCAGTTCATCATTCGCAGAGAAAATTGCGATATCAGAAGAATATCCAGTCCCAGACGGCCCGTGCGACCGACACCACCGCATAACGCACGGTACGAATCACCGTTTTCAATGGCGCAGGCAGGAATGACGATGACTCAGCCGTATCGAAAACAAGGCCCACAGCGTCACCGAAACTGTCACGGGCCTGCGACTTTACCGGCTCTGTGCAGAGTCTCCCGTGCAGTTGTGTCACCACCGGGCTGGTGGCGCGGTCAGGCAGACAGCGCATCATGGTTGCCACCATATCCTCAATACCCCATCCAGTGCTGGCGGACACCGCACAGACCGGATGATGCGGTTTAAACATCGCCATAATCGCAGCCTGCTTCGCTTTAAGATTTCCCTGTTGGTGTGTTGAAGGTTTGCTGGTGAGGGTATCCCATTCATAACAGGGTTCGATTTTGTCGGCCTGGTTAATCACAAACAGTACCTTTTGCCTGTAAGGTTGCATCACACCGAGCCAGAACTGCTCGTCCACGGTCAGTGCCCGATCATCGGCCTTAATGACCCACAGAACCAGGTCCAGCTCCGGCAGCATTCGACGGTACAGGGCCCGGTACTCATGATCCCGGCGCCCGTTTTCACCTACACCCGGTAAATCGACAATCACCAGACTGTGACGACCGCTGCGCAACCGGAAGCGCAGTACGTCGCGAGTACAGGCGTTCACATCACTCACCGGGGACACCTCGCCCTGGAAAAGTTCGTTGCATAGAGAGGATTTACCTGTACCACTTTTGCCCATGATTCCAATCACCGGCTCGTAATGGGTCACGTTCTGGATACGTTCAAGAATAAGCTGGCGAAGTGTGCACGGAAGCGACGCAAGCGGTTGTTCAAAGGCCTGAAGGCCGTCAGGTTTATTCATACAGAAGTCTCAGCGTGAAAAATTAAAAACCCCGCAATCCAGTCAGGAAGGCGGGGATTCAATGAGATAATATCTGTCTGAAATTATTTGGAATTTTAGATTAACGCAAAGGACTTTGTGCAGTCCAAGACTGAAAGATCTCCGCTTAGCGCCAAAGTCAGACGGTGCTAAGTCTGTACTGTACTACTTTGACGAGGCCAGTCAGTGTCTGTTGATATTGTGCCGTATCGCTAGAGTGTGTGAAGCACACCGCCGTGCCAGTTCATCGGTCTGGTCGGCCAATGGGAGTAATGCATTGCACAGAGTGCATTGTAAGACTGTGACGACAAACAGCCACTATGTGAGATGGATCATAGGCATGTTTTAGCTCTCTGTTACGATAGGTTGTTACCTTCGTTGGACGCATAGATTTGAACAGTAAAAAATGTGCTATGACCAAGTACCGTTCTGATCGCAACCGTATCCCTCAGCAAATTTGGTCGTGCCAGGCAATCTCTTGTGGTTTGAGTTCTACTCTTATTTTGGGAAGATAATTAAAAAGATAGGGAGGCAGTAATGCGGATTTCCCGAATCCGGTTAATTAATTTCGCCAACTTCTCCGATGTTGATGTTGAAACGGGTGAGAGTATTGTTATTGTTGGTGAAAACAAGGTTGGCAAGAGCAATTTTATTCGCGGCCTGCAGCTGATTCTTGACCCAGGGTTGTCTGAGCGTGACCGTCAACTGGGTTTTGAACATTTTTGGGATGGATTGGGCGAAGACAAACTGGGGGAGACCATCGAAATTTCAGTGGATCTTACTGAGTTCACTGACGATCCCCGATTGATGGCTCATCTGAATGACTGTGTCCTAAATCCGGGGCCTCCGATGGTGGCCCGTCTTACCTACCGCTTTCAGCCCAAAACCGCGTTAAATCGAGCTCCTGAATCGTTAAAAGATTATGAGTATGTGATCTTCGGTGGAGCTGATCCTGACATGCATATTGGTGGTGCCTTTCGCCGTATGTTGCCCATTGATGTTCAAGGCGCGTTGCGTGATGCCGAGAAGGACCTTTCAAGCTGGCGTAATTCACCCTTAAGACCGCTTATTGAAGAACTGTCCGCATCTCTGGACGACGAGACTCGTGAGGAGATTCAAACCCAAGTTGATGAGGCTCAGCGGGAACTGGCTGATCATGATGAGGTGGCAGCGACAGCCGAACGAATTAGCGAAAGGTTGATAGCTATCGCAGGTGAGCAACATGCCGTTCCGGTATCGCTCGGACTTGCACCGACTCGCGTTGATGCGCTGCTACGTAGCCTGCGTTTGCTGCTTGATAGTGGCATTCGTGGCATTGGCGATGCCAGTCTGGGGACAGCTAATCTGATTTTTCTTGCCCTAAAAAGCCTCGAACTTGATCGTCTTGTTAATGACGGAGAACGAGACCATACGTTTTTCGTAGTCGAGGAGCCGGAAGCGCACCTACATCCGCACGTACAGCGCCTGGTTTACCGTTATTTCCTAGGGACTGACGGAGACAATGTTGATGAAGGAACACCGTTGACAACGATCCTGACCACCCATTCCCCGCATATCGCCAGCGTCACACCAATCAGATCCATCGTTTTGCTGCGCCATGATCCGGAGGGAGGGAAGACGATTGCGGTTTCAACGGCAAACGCACCTTTTACGCCGCGGGACGAAGATGATCTGCAGCGCTATATCGATGTCACTCGCGGCGAAATATTCTTTTCACGTGGGGTGATCTTGGTGGAAGGGGATGCTGAACGCTTTCTTGTCCCAGCATTCGCTGATGCTCTTAATATTCCCCTAGATATGCTTGGGATCACGGTGTGCTCGATCGGTGGAACAAATTTCACTCCGTATGTGAAGCTCCTAGGGCCGCGGGGACTCAATATTCCACATGTGATTCTGACAGACCGCGATCCTGAGGAGGATGGAGAGCCGCTGGTTCGTAAGAGATTTATCAATATCTTAGACGTGCTTGAGAGCGATGTTGATCATGATGATATGACTACCGAGGAGGTGATTGCACGTGCCGGAGATTTTGGATGCTTCGTCAATGAGACCACTCTGGAGCCAGAGCTGTTTACCGGTGGACTGGGCGAAGCCATGAAGTTGGTTATCGAGCAGGAATTGTCTCCTAGACGAGCTACTCTGAACAGGATACAGGCGTGGGTGGATGACACGGACCAGCTTGATAATGTCCGGTTGTTGAAACTGATTGAGCGAATTGGCAAAGGGCGGTTCGCCCAAGCGCTGGCACCCTCGGTGTCGGAGGATGTATGCCCGGATTACATTCGTGAAGCACTGGAGTATATCTGCGATGCCGTCACGTAGTGTCAGTGCAGCCTACTTAGCTCAGGCTGCCGAGCTGGCCGGGAATCCGGGCCAGTTATCCGCGTATCACTCCCAGGGACACTGCGTGGTGCTCGCGGGGCCGGGGAGTGGTAAGACAAAGACGCTTGTGCTGAAGCTGGCACGAATACTAGCTGAGGATGTTCAAGCTCCACGTGGTGCGGCATGTATCACATATAGCCAAGAATGCGCACGCGAGCTAACCCGTCGTCTCGAAGCGCTGGGGCTTAGAGAGGCACCGAATCTCTTTATTGGAACCGTTCATGGGTTCTGCTTGCGCCATCTGTTGATGCCCTATGGGCGACTGGCCGATCTGCCAATCCCATTTCCGCTGTCAGTAGCGTCTCAGCGCGAGAGCGAACGGTTACTTCGACAATCTGGTGACCGTCTCTTTGGCGCAAACCATCCCTATAAGGCTATTGATCTCGGACGGCATCGCCGTTCGGTGTTGAATCGCAACAGCGTTGCCTGGCGTACAGAGGAGGAACTCGCTGCATGGGCCGAGGCCTACGAAGCTGCATTGCGGCAGCAAGGGCTAATAGACTACGACGATATGGTGATATTTGGTCAGCGTCTGATAATTGAGCATGATTGGGTTCTGCCCCTAGTACAGGCGAAATTTCCGATCCTTGCGGTAGATGAATATCAAGATTTGGGCGTGGCACTCCATCGTATGGTCAAACGTCTGGCTTTCGAGGGAGGCGTACGCTTATTTGCAGTGGGTGATGCAGACCAATCTATTTACGGTTTCACTGGTGCCGATGGTGCGTTACTACTAGAACTGGCAGGCAGGAGAGACGTTGAAACAGTCCGGCTCCAGTTGAACTATAGATCAGGAGCGGACATCGTGAATGCATCGGAGATGGTGTTGGGTGAGGTTCGTGGTTATCGCGCAAACGACCCAAACCGCCAGACAACCATTGCGTTCCAGCTGTGTCCGGATGGCTTGGGGGATCAGGCTGTCTATGCTGTCGAGCAGATTATTCCTACTGCGTTGGCTGCTAAGCCGGGCCGAACACTTGGTGATATCGCCATTCTGTACAAGGACTACCGTGCCGGCGATGTTGTGGCCGATGCGGTGACAGCTAGCGGTTTTGATTACATTCGTGTGGATACCGCAGCACCTTATCGCAAAGTTGCCTTGACGAGCTGGGTGGAGGATTGCGCAGCATGGTGTGCTGGCGGTTGGCGTATCGGGCGCCCTCAACTGCGCGGACTTATAGACCGTTATCTGGCATTTCATCGGGCAAGGCTGGATGATGCATGCGCCCGGAGTAAGGGGCAGGAGTTAACCAGGCTACTTTGGGCACTTCGTGCCGACCAACATTCTGCATCCGATTTTGTCGCGTCGTTGCGCAACGGTCTCGTTGATTCCCTGCTGGCAACTGAACCAACGCTTTCTGATCAGGCTGAGCAACTAGATCGCATGACTGCAGCACTTGCCGAAGGCGGTGCGTTAGCGATGTTGGATATCACGAGCCTAGGTGGTCGTGACGGTTCACCTGAGCACCTCAATTTGCTGACACTTCACTCAGCCAAAGGTTGCGAATATGACGTGGTTATCATGGTCGGCTTAGATCTGGGGAATTTGCCGTGGCGTAATGAGACGCCAGAGAAGCTGCGTGAAAGCCGACGTCTTTTCTATGTGGGGCTGACCCGCGCACGGGACGAGGTGCATATGCTGTATTCCGGTTTTGTTGATGGTCGCTACGGCCCTATGCGTCTAGGGCGTTCCCCATTTCTGGATGAACTGGAGGAGCGAATGAGAGGGGCAGGTTTAAGGTAGTCGGGAATAAATGCGTCATCGAGTCTGTGGACGGCCAGTAAAAGAAAACACCGGTTATCAGGCCACATTCCAATGCTCAAGCTAAGGCAAAATGCATCAAAATTAAAATTCTAGGTGCGAGCTGAGGGCCTCAGATGCTTGAAGAAATGTTCGTCACAGACTTAGATGGCCTTCGCAAGGTTAATCCGACCCGATATCTTTTCATTCATTGTCCACTACTTGCACAGAATGGGCGAGCTAACTGGGTTGAAGACCCGCTATGTGCCAATAGCAAACGTTACCAAGACTGTTGTAACACAATCCATTTGAGCAAGTTAAAGCGTTCTTCTCATGTAGTTTATCTTTGATGAAGCCGGTAATGACTCCAACTTAATGATAGTGTTTTATGTTCAGATAATGCCCGATGACCTTGTCATGCAGCTCCACCGATTTTGAGAACGACAGTGACTTCCGTCCCAGCCTTGCCAGATGTTGTCTCAGA
>NZ_JAPPTE010000047.1:0-5708 GCF_026719375.1 Citrobacter sp. W9
GGGGTCTGAGGGCCAATGGAACGAAAACGTACGCTAAGGAAATAACCAATTGTTATAATTGATATTATTCATTCTTCTCTATGAACTGAAAGCCCGCACTAAGCAATGTTTTAGCCTCAAATGACTTTTTTACCTACCCAACTAACGTAACGATCGCACATCAGGTCGTTTTTCAACCGCATAGTGACACCTGCACTCACATGCGAGAAAACACATATGATTTTGACTTCTTGTTTTGGTGGAGAGACAATACCCATTCATAGCAGGAGTACATAATGCCAGAAATTGCATCCCTACAACTTTTCAAAATACTATCTGATGAAACCCGCCTGGGTATCGTGCTACTGCTCAGGGAGATGGGGGAGCTGTGCGTATGCGATCTCTGCACAGCGCTGGAACAATCACAACCCAAGACCTCCCGCCATCTGGCGATGCTTCGGGAAAGTGGCCTGTTGCTGGATCGCAAGCAGGGGAAATGGGTTCATTATCGCTTATCCCCGCATATTCCTTCCTGGGCTGCCCTGGTGATTGAGCAGGCCTGGTTAAGTCAACAGGACGACGTACAGGCCATCGCCCGTAAGCTGGCATCGGCCAACTGCTCTGGCAGCGGTAAGGCTGTTTGTATCTAAAAATTTTGCCTGTACATATATGTTTTTACGAATATGAGGTGTTAAAGATGAAAATGTTAACGGTGTTTGATCCGGCGATGTGCTGCAGTACCGGCGTTTGTGGTTCAGATGTCGATCAGGTTTTGGTCAATTTTTCTGCTGATGTGCAATGGCTGAAAGGGCGTGGGGTTCAGATCGAACGTTATAACCTGGCGCAGCAGCCTATGAGCTTCGTTGAGAACGAAAAAGCGAAAGCATTCCTTGAGGCTTCTGGAGCTGAAGGGCTTCCGCTGCTGTTGCTTGATGGTGAAACGGTGATGGCCGGGCGATACCCAAAACGCGCTGAACTGGCTCGCTGGTTTGGTATACCGCTGGAAAAGGTGGGTTTAGCTTCCACCAGTTGCTGTGGTGGTAAAACTTCCTGTTGTTGAGTATGTCAGGAGGACATATGAAATTCTTAGAGAATATCCCGTCTTACCTGTTTTTCACCGGTAAGGGAGGTGTAGGCAAAACTTCGATTTCCTGCGCAACGGCTATACGTCTGGCTGAACTGGGAAAGCGTGTTCTGCTTGTCAGTACCGACCCGGCTTCCAATGTCGGTCAGGTATTCGATCAGACTATCGGTAACACTATCCAGCCCGTGACTGCTGTGTCTGGTCTTTCGGCTCTGGAGATTGACCCGCAGGACGCCGCCCAGCAATACCGCGCCAGAATCGTTGACCCTATTAAAGGTCTTTTGCCTGATGACGTTGTTAACAGCATCAGTGAACAGCTTTCAGGAGCTTGTACGACAGAGATCGCTGCATTCGACGAGTTTACTGGCTTACTGACTGACGCTTCTCTGCTGACCCGCTTTGATCACATCATTTTTGATACTGCCCCAACTGGCCACACTATTCGCCTTCTTCAGCTTCCCGGAGCCTGGAGCAGCTTCATCGAAAGTAACCCGGATGGTGCTTCCTGTCTTGGTCCAATGGCTGGGCTGGAAAAACAACGCGAGCAATATGCTCATGCGGTTGAGGCATTATCCGATCCTGAACGAACTCGCCTTGTGCTGGTCGCGCGATTGCAAAAATCAACACTGCAGGAAGTCGCTCGTACTCATGACGAATTATCAGCTATTGGCCTTAAAAATCAGTATTTAGTCATTAACGGTGTCCTGCCTGCGAGCGAAGCAGAACGTGATGCACTGGCCGCTGCAATATGGCAACGGGAGCAAGAGGCGCTGGCAAATCTTCCTGCCGGGTTATCTGATTTGCCGACAGACAACTTATACCTGCAGCCGCTGAACATGGTTGGTGTATCCGCATTGAAAGGCCTGCTCAACGAACACGCTGAGATAACATCGCTTCCTGAACAAAGCCCACAGAACAAGCCAGAGAATATGTCGTTGTCTGTCCTGGTTGATGATATCGCCCGCAGTGAACACGGTTTGATTATGCTGATGGGCAAAGGTGGTGTGGGCAAAACCACAATGGCTGCGGCTATCGCCGTCAGTCTGGCGGATAAGGGTTTTGATGTGCATCTCACCACCTCAGATCCTGCTGCACATCTCAGTACAACGCTCAATGGCAGCCTCAAAAATCTGCAGGTCAGCCGAATCAACCCTCACGATGAAACTGAACGCTATCGTCAGCATGTTCTTGAGACGAAAGGCAGGGATCTGGATGAGGCTGGGAAACGGCTGCTCGAAGAGGATTTACGTTCTCCTTGCACAGAAGAGATTGCGGTGTTCCAGGCGTTTTCACGCGTAATTCGTGAAGCTGGCAAACGGTTTGTGGTCATGGATACGGCACCTACCGGGCATACGCTATTACTGCTTGATGCTACCGGGGCTTATCACCGTGAGATTGCCAGGAAGATGGGGGATAAAGGTCATTTTACCACTCCGATGATGCAGCTTCAGGACCAGGAACGTACCAAAGTTTTGCTGGTCACTCTGCCTGAAACCACACCTGTACTGGAAGCGGCAAACCTGCAGTCCGATCTTGAACGTGCGGGGATTCATCCCTGGGGCTGGATTATCAATAACAGCCTTTCGATTGCACAGACGCAATCGCCGCTGCTTTGCCAGCGCGCCCTACAAGAGCGTCCTCAAATCGAGGTTGTGAAAAACCAGCATGCAAGCCGCATAGCGTTAGTACCGGTAATGGCTGCAGAGCCCACTGGCATCGAGAAACTCAGAGAGCTGGTTGTTTAATTTTTTTTGTATATACAGGGCGGCAAAGCCGTCCTGTCTGGAGGATTTATGTTACTGGCAGGCGCTATTTTTGTCCTGACCATCGTTTTGGTTATCTGGCAACCGAAGGGATTAGGGATCGGCTGGAGTGCGACGCTGGGCGCGGTACTGGCGCTGATCTCTGGCGTAGTCCATTTTGGTGATATCCCTGTAGTGTGGAATATTGTCTGGAATGCGACGGCGACCTTTATTGCCGTGATTATTATCAGCCTTCTGCTCGATGAATCGGGCTTTTTCGAATGGGCGGCGCTGCACGTTTCACGTTGGGGTAACGGTCGCGGGCGTTTGCTGTTTACCTATATCGTTTTGCTCGGCGCAGCGGTGGCGGCACTGTTTGCCAACGATGGTGCGGCATTGATTCTGACGCCAATTGTTATCGCCATGCTGCTTGCATTAGGTTTCAGCAAAGGCACTACGCTGGCATTTGTCATGGCCGCCGGGTTTATTGCCGATACGGCCAGTCTGCCGCTTATCGTGTCCAACCTGGTTAACATCGTTTCTGCAGACTTCTTTGGGCTGGGTTTCACTGAGTATGCGTCGGTAATGGTGCCGGTGGATATCGCAGCCATTATCGCCACGCTGGTGATGCTGCATCTGTTCTTCCGCAAAGATATTCCGCCAACTTACGACCTGGCTCTCCTGAAAGCACCGGCAAAAGCGATTAAAGATCTGGCAACCTTCAGAACCGGCTGGATAGTGTTGATCCTTCTTCTGGTTGGCTTTTTCGTCCTTGAGCCGTTGGGTATCCCGGTCAGTGCGATTGCTGCTGTAGGGGCTGTCATTCTGTTTGCGGTGGCGAAGCGAGGCCATGCCATTAACACTGGCAAAGTGCTTCGCGGTGCGCCATGGCAGATCGTCATATTCTCTCTGGGAATGTATCTGGTGGTCTATGGTCTGCGTAATGCCGGACTAACAGAATACCTCTCCGGTGTGTTGAACGTGCTGGCAGATAAAGGACTTTGGGCCGCGACGTTTGGTACTGGCTTCCTGACGGCTTTCCTCTCTTCCATCATGAACAATATGCCTACCGTGCTGGTTGGTGCTCTCTCTATTGATGGCAGCACTGCAACAGGCGTTATCAAAGAGGCGATGATTTTTGCCAACGTGATTGGCTGCGATCTTGGACCGAAAATTACACCTATTGGTAGCCTGGCAACGTTGCTCTGGCTGCATGTCCTTTCACAGAAGAACATGACCATCACATGGGGATACTATTTCCGCACCGGGATCGTCATGACTCTGCCTGTGCTGTTTGTAACGCTGGCCGCGCTGGCGCTACGTCTCTCTTTCACTTTGTAATGAGATACTGATATGAGCAACATCACCATTTATCACAACCCAGCCTGCGGCACGTCGCGTAATACGCTGGAGATGATCCGCAACAGCGGTATCGAGCCGACCGTTATTCTTTACCTTGAGACTCCACCTTCACGCGATGAGCTGCTCAAACTCATTGCGGATATGGGCATTTCCGTCCGGGCTTTGCTGCGTAAGAACGTCGAGCCGTATGAGGAACTGGGTCTTGCAGAAGATAAATTTACTGACGACCAGCTCATCGACTTTATGCTACAGCATCCGATTCTGATCAACCGTCCGATCGTAGTGACGCCACTGGGAACTAAACTTTGCCGTCCTTCAGAGGTTGTTCTCGATATCCTTCCAGATGCCCAGAAAGCGGCTTTCACCAAGGAAGACGGTGAAAAAGTCGTTGATGATTCAGGTAAAAGACTGAAATAAAGACGAAGGGGGCATTTGCCCCCTTCATTATTACTTCGCCATTTCTTCCAGCAGGTCAATACCAACCGGCTCTTCGCTCTGTAGCGCTGTTAATGCAATACGCTTTGCATACTGCTCTTCCACATCAGAGATGAGAGGCAGCTCGCGGTTCGCCCTGATCTTCAGGAAAGGCGAAGACGGTTGAGCAGCTGCCAGGCTGTTATTAACGACCCATGCCCACGGCTCGATGCCAGCTCGGCGTAGATCCTGCTGCAGGTTAGCGGCTTCCAGTACAGGTGTCGTTTCGGCAAGCGTCACGATAATCACCTTCGTCTTCTCCGGGTCTGCTGCTTTTTCGCTATCACCTGTCTTCGATGTCAGAAAGCGAGAGAATTCGGCTTCATGCTGTCGCCAGAACACACTCATGCAATTGTTGAATGCCTTTACATCACTCATGTTCGTCCTCAAATTTTGCTCAGATTAACCCGGCTCTCATCTTCCAGAATTTTATAAACAGTGGAACGGGCAATACTGAGCCGGCGGGCAATATCTGTTGCACCAGTTCCCTGCTGATGAAGTGCCAGTACACTATTTCTGTCGATGATGCGCTTTCGGCCAAACCGGATACCTTTCAGCCTGGCCTCCTGCCGTCCTTCGTTCGTACGCTCCAGAATCCTCCTGCGTTCGGCCTGGGCTACAGCTGAAAGAATGGTCACAACCATTTTCCCCATTTCACCGTCGGTGCTGATCCCGTCGTCTATGAATCGGACCGCGACTCCCTGAGCGTCGAATTCTTTTATCAGTTGGATCATATCGGCAGTGTCGCGGCCAAGCCGGTCGAGTTTCTTCACCAGGATGACGTCACCTTCCTCCACCTTCATTCGCAGCAGATCCAGTCCTTTCCTGTCGGTAGAACTGCCGGATGCTTTGTCGGTAAATATGCGACTGGCTTTCACCCCCGCCTCTTTAAGCCCCTTGATCTGAATATCGAGGGACTGCTGGCTTGTTGATACCCGTGCGTAACCAAAAAGTCGCATAAAAATGTATCCTAAATCAAATATCGGACAGTGGGTGTCTGTTATAACAAAAAATCGATTTAATAGACACCTAGACAACACCATTTTAGTGTGTCCGAGAATTTATAA
>NZ_JAPPTE010000048.1:0-4399 GCF_026719375.1 Citrobacter sp. W9
ACGTTGCGCAGCAACGGCCCGGAGGGTGGCGGGCAGGACGCCCGCCATAAACTGCCAGGCATCAAATAAAGTGAAGAAGCCCGTCCTGCCGGATGGGCTTTTTTGCGTCTGTACGAAATGAAACCTGCCGGATGCGGCGCACCGCCTTATCCGGCCTGCCAAAGCGCATCAGGCAACCCCCTTGCCTCCATAAGACAAGCCATCCTGCGGCATATGCGGTAAACTAAGCGCGATTTTGCATCAGGAAAGCGTCTATGAATCACTCCCTTAAAGCCTGGAACACCTTCGGTATCGATCAACAAGCTAATGAGCTTGTCTGCGCCGAAAATGAGCAACAACTGCTGAATGCCTGGCAATCAGCGAATGCATCACATCATCCAGTACTGATCCTGGGCGAGGGGAGTAACGTCCTGTTTCTCGATACCTTCCATGGAACGGTGATCGTCAATCGAATCAAGGGCATTGAGATCACAGAACAACCTGAGGCGTGGCACCTGCACGTCGGTGCCGGTGAGAACTGGCATCATCTGGTACAGCACACGCTGCAAGAAGGTATGCCTGGACTGGAAAATCTGGCACTCATTCCCGGATGTGTCGGTTCATCGCCCATTCAGAATATTGGTGCTTATGGTGTGGAGCTGCAGCGTGTCTGCGAATATGTGGACTGCGTTGAACTGTCAACCGGCAAACATCTGCGCGTCAGCGCCGCGGAATGCCGTTTTGGTTACCGTGACAGCATCTTCAAGCATGAATATCAGGATCGTTTCGCAATTGTTGCCGTTGGTTTGCGCTTGCCTAAACAGTGGCAGCCCGTTCTCACTTACGGTGACTTGACGCGTCTGGATCCTACAACCGTGACGCCTCAGCAGGTTTTTGATTCTGTCTGTCATATGCGCACAACAAAGCTGCCTGACCCGAAAGTTAACGGTAATGCCGGTAGCTTCTTTAAAAACCCGGTTGTTACAGCGCACGTTGCGCAGGAACTGTTGGCCAAATTCCCGACTGCGCCTCATTACCCGCAGGTAGATGGTTCAGTAAAACTGGCTGCCGGCTGGCTTATCGATCAATGCCAGCTAAAAGGCATGCGTATTGGTGGGGCAGCGGTACATCAGCAGCAAGCACTGGTACTGATCAATGCAGACCGTGCGACCAGTCAGGATGTGGTACAACTAGCGCATCATGTACGCCAAAAAGTCGGTGAGAAATTCAATGTCTGGCTCGAACCCGAGGTCAGATTTATTGGCCCACAGGGTGAAGTGAATGCTGTGGAGATCATCGCATGAAAGATAATACCGTCCCCCTGACGCTTATTTCCTTGTTAGCCGACGGCGAATTTCATTCTGGTGAGCAGCTTGGTGAACAGCTGGGAATGAGCCGTGCGGCAATCAATAAGCATGTTCAGACGCTACGCGACTGGGGCGTTGATGTCTTTACTGTTCCCGGTAAAGGATACAGCTTACCTGAGCCTATCCAGTTATTAGACTCATCACTGATTCATTCTCAGTTGGATGGAGGGAATATCACGGTTCTGCCGGTTATCGACTCAACCAACCAGTACCTGATGGACCGTATTGGTCAACTGGAGTCAGGGGATGCCTGCGTCGCTGAGTATCAGCAGGCCGGTCGTGGTCGTCGCGGACGTAAGTGGTTCTCACCGTTTGGCGCCAATCTGTATCTCTCAATGTTCTGGCGACTGGAGCAAGGACCGGCAGCCGCAATTGGTCTGAGTCTGGTGATTGGTATTGTCATGGCGGAGGTTTTACGCGATTTGGGGGCGGATAAAGTTCGCGTGAAATGGCCGAACGATCTCTATCTGCTCGATCGTAAACTGGCCGGAATTCTGGTTGAACTCACCGGTAAGACGGGCGATGCCGCGCAAATTGTTATCGGTGCGGGTATTAATATGTCCATGCGCCGGGTAGAAGAGAATGTCGTTAATCAGGGCTGGATTAATCTCCAGGAAGCGGGAATTAACATTGACCGCAATACCCTTGCTGCCCGACTAATCCGCGAGCTGCGCGCTGCGTTGGTATTGTTTGAGCATGAGGGCTTAGCGCCGTATTTGTCCCGCTGGAAGACGCTGGACAACTTTATCGACCGCCCGGTAAAACTCATTATTGGCGATAAAGAAATATTTGGGATATCTCGTGGAATAGATGCACAAGGTGCATTATTGCTCGAACAAAATGGCGTGATAAAACCCTGGATGGGCGGAGAAATATCGCTCAGAAGCGCTGAATAATAACAAGGGGAGCTGCGGCTCCCCTTGTTAATTTATTTGCGTAGTCTGACCTCTTCAACAGCATGATTGGCGCTTTTGGTCATGATTAAGCTGGCACGCTCACGCGTTGGTAAAATATTTTGCTTTAAATTCAGCCAGTTAATCTCTTTCCATAACGAAGTGGCCGTGTTGATTGCCTCGTCTTCCGACAATTTCGCATAATTATGGAAATAAGAGTCTGGGTTGGTAAATGCTCCTTCGCGGAATTTCAGGAAGCGGTTGATATACCACGTCTGGAGTAATTCCTCTGGTGCATCAACATAAATAGAAAAATCGACAAAATCAGAAACAAATACATGATGTGGATCGTGAGGATAATCCATCCCGCTCTGTAATACATTAAGCCCTTCAAGTATTAATATGTCGGGTTGGGCAACAGTTTTGTCGCCATCAGGGATCACATCATAGATAAGATGGGAGTATACCGGTGCCGTGACGTTGGGTACGCCTGACTTCAAATCGGAAACGAATTTAACCAGACGGTGCATATCATAGGACTGAGGGAAGCCTTTCTTCTTCATGAGTCCACGATCTTTCAACACCTGATTGGGATGAAGAAAACCGTCGGTCGTAATCAATTCAACCTTACGATGCTCAGGCCAGCGACTCAACAGTGCCTGCAAAACACGTGCTGTGGTGCTTTTGCCAACGGCGACGCTGCCAGCAATGCTGATAATATAAGGAATACGCTCGCCGTTAGTGCCTAAAAATTGCTCCAGCACCGCCTGACGTCGCAGGTTCGAACTGATGTAAAAATTTAGCAAACGCGATAGAGGCAAATAAATTTCGGCAACTTCTTCCAGCGACAAGTCTTCGTTAATGCCTTTCAGACGAGCAATCTCTTCCTCGGTCAGGGTCATTGGCACGGAATCACGAAGCGCAGCCCACTGGTTGCGATCAAACTGTAGGTAAGGCGACGTTAACGCTTGCTCTTTTATACTCATACGCATGGTCTGGCTGTCATTGCTATATCAGGTCTGCGGTAAAAAAACGAAATCATCCCCGGCACGCAATGGCACGCACATTTCAGTTAATTTGGACAATGGGCAGGAGGGTAACACCAGATGAGGGGGAATAATAAGAAAAAATCATCCCCTGAAAAGCAATGTGACGGCTATTCCAGATGTATAAAGAGGTACTTTCTCTCTATGGATAAGTGCATGGCGGCGAAAAACTTGCCTTTGGAAGGGCGCGCGCCGTTGGAAATTTGTCCAATCATACGAAGAAATAGATTATTTATCGGACGTATAGTGCAAAATGTGAGCGATAGAACATTTTATGCAATTTTTTAGTTGCATGAGTGCGCAGGTCTCCATAAAATGCGCGCTACTTGATGCCGACTTAGCTCAGTAGGTAGAGCAACTGACTTGTAATCAGTAGGTCACCAGTTCGATTCCGGTAGTCGGCACCATCAAGTCCGGTGGGGTTCCCGAGCGGCCAAAGGGAGCAGACTGTAAATCTGCCGTCACAGACTTCGAAGGTTCGAATCCTTCCCCCACCACCACTTTCTGGCAGCGTTATCGCCGCCTGAGTTGGTTAAAAAATTAATCAGCTCGAACATAAAAGAGAGAAATCTCTTTTTTGTTACAGAAAGAACTGGGTAGCCGAGTTTCAGGATGCGGGCATCGTATAATGGCTATTACCTCAGCCTTCCAAGCTGATGATGCGGGTTCGATTCCCGCTGCCCGCTCCAGACGTGCTGATATGGCTCAGTTGGTAGAGCGCACCCTTGGTAAGGGTGAGGTCCCCAGTTCGACTCTGGGTATCAGCACCACTTCACTTCTCCTTCCCGTTTCTCTCTGTTTACTTTTAAAAGCATTCAACAGCTCAGGTATATTGCCTGGTTGATGTGGTGATATCACCGATTTATCCGTGTCTTAGAGGGACAATCGATGTCTAAAGAAAAATTTGAACGTACTAAACCGCACGTTAACGTCGGTACTATCGGCCACGTTGACCATGGTAAAACAACGCTGACCGCTGCAATCACTACCGTACTGGCTAAAACCTACGGCGGTGCTGCTCGTGCATTCGACCAGATCGATAACGCGCCGGAAGAAAAAGCTCGTGGTATCACCATCAACACTTCTCACGTTGAATATGACACCCCGACTCGCC
>NZ_JAPPTE010000049.1:0-3787 GCF_026719375.1 Citrobacter sp. W9
ACATGCAGGCGCAACATAGCTTAGCTAAAAGCAGAAAATCTATTGAAAAAGAACTTGATGGGTTGGTCCCACTTGCATAGGAAGAAGTCAAGTTCATAAAAAAAGTCGCCATGGCGACTTTTTTTATGAACTTGACTGTAAGCGGATCGGAAGCGTAATCTCGCTGTCTAGAAACGAAAAAACCACCCTGGCAGGTGGTTTTTCGAAGGTTATTTAATCCTGGCAGATTATCTAACCGCGGTAACAGTCTTGTGCGAGACATGTCACCAAATTTGTCCTTCCAGTGTAGCCCTAGTTAGGCCACCACTTCAAGAACTCTCAATACATCTCTCGCACATCCTGTTACCGATGGCCGCTGCCATTGGCGATATTTCGTGTCTTTCCGGGTTGGACTCAAGACGATAGTTACCGGAAATGGCGCAGCGGTCGGACTGAACGGGGGGTTCGTGCATACAGTCCAGCTTGGAGCGAACTGCCTACCCGGAACTGAGTGTCAGGCGTGGAATGAGACAAACGCGGCCATAACAGCGGAATGACACCGGTAAACCGAAAGGCAGGAACAGGAGAGCGCGCGAGGGAGCTACCAGGGGGAAACGCCTGGGATCTTTATAGTCCTGTCGGGTTTCGCCACCGCTGATTTGAGCGTCAGATTTTGTGATGCTTGTCAGGGGGGCGGAGCCTATGGAAAACCGCCCGTTTTTTTGTGGCTTACTTCCGTCCATATCTTCTTTCGCCTGCGCCGGTAACGCTCGCCGCAGTGTTTAACTAGCGAAGTCTGTTAAACCGAGGAAGCGGAATATCACGGATGCTGAGGTTTTCGCTTACATACTGATCTGGAGGAGTTTGTTTTGTCCCGTCTCTATCGTGCTGCACTTCCTGAAGATTACGTTCACAACCCTGAAACTGGCCTCTGGGAACTTTCATTTGATCAGCGTCCCGTAGCAGGAACGCGCGCAGCTTCTCCCGAAGAAGGTGCGGCTCAGTACAACGCAGCCCGTGACAGGTTTAAGTCGGCTTTGTCTGCCGTCCGTCAGCGTCCGGAGCCTGTTTTTTCTTTCACCGCCATGACGGAGTGGGTTGTGGAACACGGTACGCAGGAACAGTGTCAGGCGGTTCAGATTATGTTTGATGCGCGGGATAAACATGAGTTTGATCTCGCAGTGCGTGACGGTCTGAAAGTGCTGCCCGGACATCTCGATTTTGCGTATTTTTTTGGTCGCTTCTCCGATCGGATGCGCGTGTCTGTTCTGCTTCGTGAACAACTCAGTCAGCGTCTTTCCTGACGTTTACTCAGCGTAAACTCTGCGGTCGCTGCTTCCTGTTTTACTCCCTATTTTGACCCCTATTTTTATCTATTGGGACGCATAGGGAGTAAAATAGAGGTCAAAATAGGGGGGCTGGCGCATTACATGCACCAGAAAGGGACATGATTTTCTGAACGAAAATCACGCCCCAAGGGTTGCGCCATGCGGCTTCACCCTCTCTGACTCCTCTGCGGCTGGACGCCGCGCCGTCATCAGATTCACCCGGCCCCGTCCGACGTCTCCGACGCCTGACCACCCCCTTAAGACGGTTACTCGCCTGGCTCGTCACCTTTAAGAGGGTGGTCAGGCGCCTGCGGCACCGACGGGGGGGCGTTGCCCCCGCTGCGCAAATCGTCCGTGGGCGGACTCGGAACGCTGGGGCGTTCCGTTGCTTGCGGCTCCCCCAAAATCACGATCCCCTGAACGGGTATCGCAAAACCCGACCCCGCGTCCGTATGTTCTTCCGGCTACCTGTTTTTGATGCGATGCAGGATAGGGCTGACGCCGCAAAGTGACGTCATCTGACGTTCTCTCGTTAGGTAATAGGGACAAGATGTGTCTTTGGAGTACCGCCGGCACGCCAAATCCTCCTGGTCAGGCTCCGCCCGACACCCTGAAAAATTTCGACGCGGCGAAATTTCTGCTCGTTAAATCGGCCCCCCTCTGCGTATTCTCAGCCATGCCTGACGGCCTGGCCAACGCCTCACGGCCGCACAGTAAACTGCGCCCCCGTTCACCGTTTCCGGTGGGGTTCAGGGAGCCTTTTGACCCGTTCACAGGATTTTAGCCGCTAAAATTTCAGTCATTCACACGCGTGCATAGTCATGCATACCCGCAGAAATCATCAGGGGCGTTTTTCAGGGTTTGGGGCGGGAAAAGGTGCCGGAAATCGGCAGGAGGCCGCAGAAACGTACTGAGTGCTTCTGCGGCGGTGCGGGCAAGGGATGTTATGTTAAGTCCGGGCTGATAAATAACTATCTGATTTCGTACTGAGGTAACCCTTGCCACCCGTCAACATGGCTTACAGTACGGTAAATTTTATTACCCCGGATCTCGTACTGAGGCAATCCCTGCCACCCGCCAACATGGCTTACAGTACGGTGAATTTTATTGCCCCGGATCTCGTACTGAGGTAACCCTTGCCACCCGTCAACATGGCTTACAGTGCGATGAATTTTATTGCCCCGGATCTCGTACTGAGGCAACCCTTGCCATCCGTCAACATGACTTACCGTACGATAGATTTTCTGGCTCATCGTATTTTCCCTATTTGGAAAGGTGTTTTCGAACGGTGTCAGCGCCACTTAAGAAGAACGCTACAAGTAGGAACCAACCCCATCCAGCGATGTTATGGAAGGCTAAAATAGCGGAACTTATCACCGCCACGATTGGAACGAGTTGAGATATAAAGAAAAGCATAGGGTACCCCAAGTAATTGTTTTTTTTGGTTATAGGAGTCTAAGGCAGTTCATCTTTCACATGAATGCCTTAGATTCCCACTTATTAGTCAGTGGTAGTCTTCTAGATCGACATCAAACGTATTCGGTTCATCGATCTTGAACGTTACACGCCAGTTTCCGTTAACCTCAACGGCATACTCACCAGCACGGTCGCCTTTTAATGGATGGCAACGAAGGGCTGGGATATCCATCATGTCCTGCAAGTTCGTTGCCGTATGCAGTGCAGTCAAAATCATCCTCAACCTGGTTTCAAATTGGGGGTTTAGCCCAACCATACTTCCAGTTTCAGCAAAGTTTTTTAGCTTCTTATGCTTGATGTTTTTTATCATTTTTTTGATTTCCTAAAGTTTTATATCGTCGTGGACGATGATGTAAGTGATGTAGATGTAATCTCATTCTTTAATCTCCGATTAAATGAATCTTGCGTGTTACGGAATATTGTCGTAGGGTTAGTTGACAAGGCCATTTGAACAACAAATTGACTTTGTAGCTAATGAACGTATAATTCACCGGCCTTGAATTTCACATCAAGAGCCCAAATCATCCAAAAGCGAACCTAGACCACTCACCATCTTAGAGATTGGTTTAAATTGTGTCAAGACATTAACTTGCATGTTGTGCAATGCGCAATGCGGTTGGGGGTTCAATTTTGGATAAGAATTTTATTAAGGCTTAAGAGGAAGGTATGATAAATCTCTTTGAACCGGTTCATCCGGGCGATTTTATTCGCGCGATGTACATGGAGCCATTTGATATATCTGCCGTAGACTTAGCTGATCGCTTGCACATTTCACCGTCTACGTTAAGCAGAGTCATAAATGGCAAAACTGATCTGAGTGTAGAAATGGCTCTTAGATTATCTAAAGTTTTAGGTAGAAGTCCTGAATCTTGGATTAACATGCAGGCGCAACATAGCTTAGCTAAAAGCAGAAAATCTATTGAAAAAGAACTTGATGGGTTGGTCCCACTTGCATAGGAAGAAGTCAAGTTCATAAAAAAAGTCGCCATGGCGACTTTTTTTAT